>JAHIYU010000084.1 GCA_018814885.1 bacterium
ACAGCGGCTGTTGAGTGCTGCGGCGGCGGCGCTTCATCGTCATCAGACTTCCTCCGTGATCGTGGTGCGCCGCTATGATACACTACGCTCGCAATCGATGGGATAGGAATGCGCGGCGGGTCGAGTTTTTCAACGGGCTGATAGAGGACGTCTGGGGATAGACCGACCCGGTCGTCGGGACAACATCAACGGGTGCGTCCGTCGCCGGTTGGGTGTCGGTCAGGCTGTGGGTGCTGAAAATCTCCCAGAGCTCATACCGCAGGTCCGGGAATTCCAGGTAGGCGATCTCGTACAATTCCTTGGTTGTGAAAGGCATTTCATTCATCATCAGATTCCATACTTGATCTCCGCCGATCTCGAGCCGGTCGTTGTCTGCAGCGGATTCCCCATCGAAGAGATCCCATAGAATCGAAGCGACGGTGTACTCGTCGAACGGGTGGTTGCTGTTACCGTGGGGGACATTAAGAATAGACCCGTCTGCCTGATCCGTTTGGAATACATCAGCCTCGGAATTGTCTTCCAGATCCCAGGTGCTTGTAGAATTCGACCAGTCGTAACTATGGTCCGACGGTGAGTGCGGGGTTGTGGCCGTTGTATAAACCGCTACGGGATAGTAGTTCGCCCATCCTTCAATGATGGCATCTACGCTGCAATCGTTAAATGCTGCATTGTGATTCCAGTAATTCGCACAATCGTTGGGACACTGTCCCGGGTGGCCGCCGTCATTGTCGGTTTGACCGTCGGGGAAACCGTCCGGATACATTTCGAACATCAAGGTGTGACCGTATTCATGCAGAATGGTGTCACCCGGTAGGCGAGCGCGGTTTGCCGGAAAGTAGAGGGTCTGACCGTTGGTGCTCGGACCCCTGTTGCTGTTGACCTGGACGGTCACCTAGTTCTGTTTTCTCGGATGCCCCCAACTCGTTCTCCATCCTCTCCTGATTTCATTGAATGCGCATGACCCTTCAAGCTCCATCCCGGTATTGAACAGTAGATTTTCTGTATAATCGCCCGTACTGGTTGGCTGGAAAACATCGGAGCTAAGGGTAATCAGGTCTGAATCAAGAATATTATCGAATCGTTCCGATCTGACCTGGTCGCACTCGAGCTCAACCCGGACGAAGGCATCAACGGGGTCGGTGCCCGAAGGGCTGTCCCAAACGTCCAGGTAAGTAGGCGGAGCGACATTATACAAGCCCGAGGCGTCTGTCTGGCCTCGCCACAACTCTTCGTCGGACCAAAGAGGATTCTGATTCATGATGACGACCGTTGCATCCTCCAGGGGCCCCAGGGCGGCTACGCCATCTCCGCTGCCCTGGATCTCTCCATGGAGCCAAAACTGATCTGTGGGGGCTTGTTCGTAGAGGTTTCGCTTACTCTCGATGATTGCTCCGCTGATGGCGTCGATCAGGATATCCACGTCAAGGGGCCGTTCGATTCGAACCTTCCAGACAAGCTTGTCCGGTGACATAGCATAAAGCTTGGGTTGCTCGATAAGATTCAATTCTTCAACACGGTATTCCTGGGCAAGCCGCTCGAGAATTTGGGTTTTGGAAAGCAAAGGGGCGGCTGGAATTCGGGCTCCGTCGGGAACAAAGTGTCTCACGCTGTAAATCTCACCGGCATGGTTCATGGTGATTTTAGATACAGCTCCATAGAACGGGTACCCGTTGGCGATGGCTCGATAGGTAACGATGAAGCTGGCCTTGCGATCGGGAAAGAGATTGGGCTCATATTGGTTGGTGACAACGTTTAAGATCTCTATCGAGGAATTGGCCAATGTCCCCAGGGATATGGGGTGACCGGTGATAAAATCAAGAGCGATCGTCCGGGATTCCGCCGCCGAAATAACCGGCTTGTCGAATGAAGAGGGCCGGGACCGACCCAATCTGACAACCAATCCGGTGTCCTGGTGGCGTCGCACGATACTCCAATCGATTCCAGCGTTCTGATATGATTTGGCACTGGAACGACTGATTGGAGGCTGAATGTCCGGCAGTATTTCAGCATAAAGGCTGGGCGCCCCAATAAGACAAACTATCGAGGCACTCACGATTGACAGGACTTTTGACCGGATCATGCTCCCCCCCCGTGTTTCAGTAGTGATAAGCAGTGAACTTATCTAATCATCTGATCCAATTATTTATCATATATCATAATGATAAAGGCCCGTCAATCGGTTCCTCTGGTATCTTCGGATGCTGCGTGTCAAGCCATTGGTACGCAGGTCAAGCCGAAGTGCTGGAGCAATCTCTCGCATAGTATTTCGTACCGAAGTGTTTCCGTCTAAAGGAGCATTGGCGCGAACGCCGATCCGGTCTATGCTAGCCGAAACCTGGATAGGCAATTACCAAGGAGGAGACGAAAATGAAACGAACCCTGACCCTGACCGCCCTGCTCGCCCTGGCGCTGACCCTGGTCTTCGCGACGGGCTGCGGCACCAAGGCCGAGGCCCAGGCCAAGTGCGCCGGCTGCGGCATGGAATTCCCCGAGAAGGACGCCGTCGTGATGGACGGCAAGACCATGTGCCCCCACTGCGCCGAGGCCGCGCCGGCCGCCGGGGAGACGGTCATGCACGCCTGTGCCAAGTGCGGCATGGAGATGGCCGCGACCGAGATGGTCGAGCAGGGCGGCAAGTGGTACTGCGGCCATTGCGCGCCCGCCGAGGAGCCCAGCGAGCACGAAGGACACGGCCACGGCTAGCCGTCACGGCCCGGCGCGCCCCGCGGCGCGCCCGGCAGGAATCCGACCGCCGCCGTAGCGGCCGGGGCCGGGGGGTGGTCCTTTGCGCCCCGGACCGGGATCGGTTAACGTGTGCTCCCGCGGCGGGATACGACGTTGATGCGCGATGCGCGGGTCACGGGCCCGACATGGCATGATTCATGATGTCATTTGCATTGTGGCCAGATCAGCGGGGCGCTCGCCGGTCCGCCCGTAGATCCGCTCGATGATCCGGAGGAGCTGCCGAAGATGGCCATCCTGAAAGTCGCCCGCATGGGACATCCGGTCCTGCGCCGGCTCGCCGAGACGATTCCCCCGGAGGACATCACCGGTCCCGAGGTGCAGACGCTCATCCGGGACTTGCTCGAGACCATGCGCGAATACGCCGGCGTCGGTCTGGCCGCACCGCAGGTGCACGTCTCGAAACAGCTGGCCCTTGTCGGCGGCGAGCTGGACGAGGAAGACGAACCGATCATCCGCGTGGTGATCAACCCGGTGATCACGCCGACCACCGGCAAGCTCTACGGCATGTACGAGGGATGCCTCAGCGTGCCGGGCCTTCGCGGCTGGGTGGAGCGGCCGGCCGCCATCCACGTCGTGCATCACGACATGCACGGTGAACGTGTCGAGAGGGAGCTGGAGGGTTTCGCCGCGGTGGTCATGCAGCACGAATGCGACCACCTGCGTGGCGTGCTGTACGTGGACCGCCTGAAGGACATACGCAAGCTCGCCTTCGAGGAGGAAGCCGAGCGCTTCCTGCCCATCGAGCGCATGATCGACGAGAGAGACCTTTAAAAAGTCGCCCAGGAGTTGCACCAGATGGACCTGCTGACCGATGCCGTGACCGCCTTCAACAACCGCCGCTACACCGCCGCCGCCGAACTGACCGCCCAGGGCATGCGCACCGCGGTCGGGCGCGACGAGCTCTTCTGGATCGGCCTGCACGAGGCCTGCCAGGCCTTCGAGCACATCGCCGACAACAAGCTCGCCCCGGCCGAGGGCAAGCTGGTGGCGGCCATGGAGAAGCTGCGTCATTTCGGCTACCGCTACCAGAACCTGGAAGTGACCAGCGTCCTGGCCGGCCTGCGCCGCGGCCTCGAGGAGGCCCGCGCCGTGCGCAGCGGCCAGCGCCGGATGTTCGACGTGAGCCTGCTGCCGCAGATCAAGATGGCGGCCAAGGCCAAGAACCTCTGATCCCGGTGCCATCGACTCATGACGCGATACGCCGTCACGCTGCAGGACATCGAGGAGGCCGCGACGCGACTCGCGGGCGTGGCCCACCGCACGCCCGTGATGACCAGCCGGATCCTCGACGAACTCGCCGGCCGCCGCCTCTTCTTCAAATGCGAGCACCTGCAGAGGGTCGGCGCCTTCAAGTTCCGCGGCGCCTGGAATTCCGTAAGCCAGTTGCCGGACGACGCGGCCGCGCGCGGCGTGGCCACCCACAGCAGCGGCAACCACGCCCAGGCCCTGGCGCTGGCCGCCCGGCTGCGCGGGATACCCGCCCACATCGTCATGCCCAGCACCGCGCCGGCGGTCAAGCGCGCGGCGGTGGAAGGCTATGGCGCGCGCATCGTGGACTGCGAGCCCACGCTGGAGGCGCGCGAGGCCGCGGCCCGGCGCGTGCTGCAGGAGACGGGCGCGGTCTTCGTCCATCCCTACGACTACCCCCCGACGATCGCCGGACAGGGCACCGCCGCGCTGGAACTGCTGGAGCAGGTGCCCGACCTGGACGCCGTGGTGGCGCCGGTGGGCGGCGGCGGCCTGATGTCCGGCACCTGTCTGGCCGCGCGCGGGCGGCGGCCGGACATCCGGCTCTTCGGCGCCGAGCCAGCGGGGGCGGACGACGCCAGACGTTCCCTGGCCGCCGGCGCACGGATCCCCCAGACCTGTCCCGACACCCTCGCCGACGGGTTGCTCACGAGCCTCGGCGAGCTGACCTGGCCGGTGCTGCGAGATCACCTGGAGGACATTTCCACCGTGACCGACGAAGAGATCGTGCGGGCCATGCGGCTGGTCTGGTCGCGCATGAAGCAGCTGGTCGAGCCGAGCGGCGCGGTGCCGGTGGCGGCGGTGCTCACGGACGGTTTCAGGGCCCTGCGGGGGCTGTCGAGGGTCGGCGTGGTGATCTCCGGCGGAAACGTCGATCTCGGCGATCTGGCGCGGCGCGGGATCCTCTGAAAAAGGAGCTCCCGGACCCCGGTAAACACCGTCCGGGGACTTGCGGTTGACGGGTGCCATTTCTATCGTGGGAATCACTACTCGCGGGTGGTGATGATCCCTTTCCCGGGAACGAGCACAGGCATGAACGAACGGCTACCGGAAGAAACACTGAATTGTCTGGAGCAGCCCTGGCCCTGCCAGGAATCGTGTTCGGTCCGCCACTTCGAACTTCTGCGTCAATGCGACGTGCGCGGGCTGCTGCATTGCCACACGGCCTACGTCGACGGCGCCCACGACCTGGCCGCGATCGTGGGAACGGCCCGCGAACTCGGCCTGGACTACCTGGGCGTCACCGACAAGCTGATGAGCGATTACTGCGCGGACGGCCTGTGCGCCGAGAGCATGGCCAGCCAGCGGGCGGAGATCGAGAAGTACAACGCCGACGGCAACGGCTTCACCCTGCTGCACGGCGTCGAGGTGGAGGTGGATCCCGAGGGCAACCTGCCCGTCGACGAGGAACTGCTCGCCGGCTTCGACTACGTGGTGGCCACCATGCACCACTCCCACGACCTGGACCGCGAGCGCCAGACCACGCGCGCCCTGCGGGCCGTGAAGCACCCCCGCGTCTCCATACTCGGCCATCCCATCGGACACTTCATGACCACCGGGCGCGATCTGCCCCTGGACATCGACCGCGTCCTGACCGCCGCGTCGGCCGCCAGGGTCGCGGTGGAGATCGACGCCAACCCCGCCCACGAAGACCTCGACTGGAAGAACTGCTACCACGCCCAGAAGCTGGGCGTGATCCTGGTGATCGCCTCGGACGCCCACCGGGCCGCGCGGCTGTGCGACTACCGCCACGGCGCCGAGATGACCCGCGACGCGGGTCTCTGCTGCCGCCAGATCCTCAACACCCAGACCGCCGACGAGGTGCGCGCCTACTTCACGCGCGCCGTCTGATCACCCGCCCTCGTCGAGCTCTTCCAGCAGGGCCGGCAGATCCCGCTCTGTCAAGCCGAACGCCATCTTGCCGTCCGGGAACGTCATCGCCGTGGGCCCGAGCTCGCAGCCGCCCAGGCAGCCGCTGGCGAAGATCCCGACGCGGGCGTCGAGCCCGCGCTCGGCGGCCATCTCCCGCAGTTCCTGGCGCAGGGCGGAGCCGCCACGGTCGGCGCAGCAGGGCTTGGGATGTCCGTCGGGGCGCTGGTGGGTGCAGACGAAGGCGACGGCGTCGAAGGGCAGATCCTGTTTCAACATGAGATTACGTCCTTGTCGGGATCCCGGGGTTGGCCCGGCGGGCCGGTTCGCTGTAGTCTATGCCGGTTTCACGAGACTACAATCAAGGGGGATAATCTCATGACCGCACGCATGTCCTGTCTGGTTCTCTGCCTGATGCTGATCCTGGCCGTCCCGGCAGCCGCCGCCGACGAATACGACATGGAGGCCATGACCGCCGCCTGGGCCGCCGCCGCGACGCCGGGGCCGGTCCACGCCCACCTGGCCCGCATGACGGGCGACTGGGACATCGTCGCCACCGTCTGGATGGAGCCCGGCGCGGCCCCCACGGTCAGCACCTCCACCAGCCACGGGGAGATGATCCTCGGTGGGCGCTTCCTCGAGGAGCGCCTGCGCGGCGAGGCCATGGGCATGCCCTTCGAGGGCAGGGGCCTGACCGGCTACGACAACACCACCCACACCGTCACCGCCATCTGGATCGACACCATGGGCACCGTCATCTCGGTGCTGACCGGCGTCTACGAGAAGATCGGCGAGCCCCTGGAGCTCTGCGGCAGCATGGTCGATCCCGTCAGCGGCCAGGAGTTCGGCATTCGCACCGTCACCACATTCGTCGGCGACGACGGGCAGCGCATGGACTACTTCATGACCATGCCGGGCGCGGACGAGATGAAGTCCATGGAGCTGGTCTACACGCGCAAGTGACGCTGCCGGTTGTCGGCGACGGACGGCATGACGCATGACGGGGGACGGCCGGCCGGCGCCGCCTCCCGTCCCGCGCGGCCGGAGGGCGCGCGGGGATGTCATTCCCCGCCGGATGCACGTTTCCCGTGGCGGCGGTCCCGCCCTTGCTGCGGGCCCCGGCGCGGGACCGGCCGCGACGGGGACGAGGACTGATGCGGCCCGCGCTCGGGATCAGTCGCGACTTCATCACCGCGCGTTGGTACAGGTGATCCGCGACGCGCCCGGTCGACGCTGGACTGGTCGGACGCCGTCGCCGGTCCCGCCCAGACACCGGAGGGAACCATGGGATTCTCGAGAATAATGCCACTGGCGCTGGCCTCGGCGTTGCTCGCCGCGGCATCGCTC
>JAHIYU010000085.1 GCA_018814885.1 bacterium
CCGATCTGGCTACGTCCTCGACGACCTCGTGGTCACCGAACGACTGCCGGAGCGCGAGGTCACGCGCCGGGCGCTCAGCCGCGAGGAGATCCGCGTGCTGCCCGGTTTCGGGGGCGACGCGATCAAGAGCGTGCAGGCGCTGCCCGGGGTGGCGCGTCCGGGCATGTTCGACCAGGGCGCGATCATCGTGCGCGGCAGCGGCCAGTTCGACACCCGCTACTACCTGGACGGCATCGACATCCCGCTGCTCTTCCACTACGGGGGCGTCAAATCCACCTACAACACCCTGTCCCTGGCCAGCGTCGACCTGTACCCGGGCGGCTTCAACACGCGCTACGGCGGCTGCGTGGGCGGCGTGATCGAGGTGAAGGGACGGCCCGGCCGCGCGGGCCGCTGGCGGCGCGCGGTCGACGTGAGCCTGCTCGATTCGTCGATCCTGGCCGAAGGACCGCTGGGCGACGACTTCGCGCTGTTGATCAACGCCCGCCGCAGCTACGCCGGCGAGGTGCTCGACGCGGCGCTGTCCGGGACGGACGACGTGCGCATGGCCGTGGTGCCCTACTACTGGGACCTGGTGGGCCGGCTGGACTGGTGGGCCGGTGCCGACGACCACCTGTTCCTGACCGTCTTCGCGGCCAAGGACCGCATGGAGCTGATCTTCCCCGACGAATCCGAGGGCAGCAGCGACGTGACCGAGGCCATCGACGCCATCGACATGGACCTCTACTTCGACCGCTTCATCCTGGGCTGGGACCGGGACATCGGTCCCGACCTGCACAACGAGCTGCGCGCCTGCTGCGGAAACTCCAGCGAGAGCGGCCACGTCTTCGGCTTCTTCAGGTTCGAATCCGACGTGCCCCTCTACGCGGTGCGCGACGAGCTGAGCTGGCGCCCGTCCGACCGCGTGAAGACCCGGCTCGGCGTGGACATGGTGTGGGCGCCGGTGGACTACGAGGTGGAGGTCGTCGGCTGGCCCGCCTCCCTGGCGGCCATGACCTTCTCCGACCACGCCGCCTACGCGAACGCCGAGCTGCGCCTGCACGACCGCCTGCTGCTGGTGCCGGGCGCGCGCTACGACCACTACCGCCACCTGGACGAGGGGAAACCCAGCTTCCGCCTGACCGGACGCTACGACCTGGACGAGTCCCACACGCTGACCGCGGCCGCGGGCACCTACAACCAGGGGCCGCAGCCCATCGGACATTCCACCGACCCGGTCTACGGCAATCCCGCCCTGCCGCCGACCCTCGCCACCCACCTCACCCTGGGCGACGAGTGGCGCGTCAGCCGTCGCGTCAGCGCCAAGCTCGAGGCCTACTACAACACCCAGCGCCAGATCCCCGTCTTCGCCGACAGCCTGGACCTGAACTTCCTGCCCGACGCCGACGGCAGGATGTTCGGCCTGGAGATGATGGTCCGCTACCACCCCACAGACAGGTTTTTCGGGTGGCTCGCCTACAGCCTGTCCCGCAGCGAGCGGCGCTACGCCCGCAGCCCCAGCATCGACCTCGAGGACTGGAGCCCGGACGACTGGGTTTCCTACGAACTGGACCAGACCCACCACCTGGAGGCGGTCGGCTCGTGGACCCTGAACGAACGGTGGACCGTCGGCGGCCGGCTGCAGTTCGTCTCGGGCAACCCGACCACCCCCCTGCGCAGCTACGCGGGCGACTACTACGAATTCGACGGCGACACGGGCAGCTACGTGCCGGTGGCGGGCGCCTACCTCTCCGACCGCCTGGAGCCGTACGTCCGGCTGGACACGCGGGTGGAAAGGCGCTTCGGCGGCTGGGGGGCCGACTGGGCGGTCTACCTGGACGTGCAGAACGCCAACTACTTCGTCTACAACAGCCCCGAGGGCTACGTCTACAACTACGACTATTCCAAGCGCAAGGAGTACGGCTGGATCATCCTGCCGGCCCTGGGCCTGAAGGTGGAGTTCTGAGATGCGCCACGCGCTGCTGCTGCTGTTCGCCCCGTTGCTCCTGCCGCTGGCCGGCTGCGACACGACCTTCCCCGGCGAGGAGATGGACGTCGCGGGCGGCCGCAAGACGCGCCCCTTCGCCATCGTGTGCGAGCCGCCGGAGGCCGCGCCGGGCGAGACGGTGACCGTCACGCTGCACTACTACGAGCCCGAGCCCGACCGGCACGACGTCTCCTGGCGGGTGTCGCTGGACTACGACCTGGGCCTTTACGAGGCCGACGAGGTGGAGCGGGACATCGTCGAGCTGGACGGCCTGGTCAACCCGCCCCAGAGCGACGCGTACGGCTTCTGCACCCAGGCCTTCACCTACACGGTACCAGACGAAGCCCTGCTGCGCGCCAGCAGCCAGCCCGAGGTGATCACCGACGAGCTGCTCCTGGCGCTGGCGCGGCCGCTGCTGGACCTGGCGGAAGACGACCCGCTCTCGAAGACGGAGCTCGACCTGCGTCTGGCCCTGACCGCCGCGGGCCAGGTTTCATGGGAGTACGTCGTCGACGACAACATCAGGGCCATGTGGGGCCGGCTCGGCGACCTCTTCGCGTGCGAGATCCGTTTCCGGGCCGGGATCGACGGCGCCGTGCGGGTGGACGTGACCAAGAACCTCACCGTGCGCTACAGCAGCAACCTCGAGTCCGTGAACGTCAACCAGAACCCCCGGATCACCAGGACGTACATCCGGGCGGCGCCGTATCCGGACGTCGCGTACGAGGATCTGTTCTCCTACGGGCAAGATGTGCTGACTTTCGGGCTGACGGCCGAGGGATGGTACGGCGATCTGGTCGAGATTCCCCTGCACGCGGACTGGACCTACTACCTGGACAGCGAGGTCTACCTGCAGGATTACACGTCGCCCTTCGACGCCGACATCCGGCTCGAGAAGTTCAACCTGCACTGGTACCACTACAACCTGGACGATCCCGGTGTGGACCGTCCGCTCTTCGTCCGGGACGACGGCGACGAGGCGGAGATGGACGACCTGGACAGATGGGTGCGCCTGCTCCCGCCGGCGCATCCCGGCCATCTGGGTTATCGCGTCGCGACCTGCATGCGCGACGTGCGGATGGAATGGCGCGGCTACGCGTTCGCTCCCGGCGCGAACCTGGTCTACAGCGAGTTCGCGTTCGTGGAGCCCTGATCCGGGTCGCCGCTGGAGTACCCGGCGAAGACGACCATCCCCGCCACCGAAATCGCCACCGCCAGCAACGGCGTCGTCCGCGCGCCGAGCCCCGTCTCGGCCAGCCCCGCCAGGAACAGGCCGACCAGACCCAGGACGATGCCCCACCCGGCCGACGCCGCGTGCAACCCCC
>JAHIYU010000086.1 GCA_018814885.1 bacterium
CCCAGCGCAGCAGCACCGCGCGGTCCGCGTCCGCCGCCCGGAAACCCGACACGAAGACCGGCGTGGGCCCGTCGAAGAGCGGCAGCGTCCACAGGCCCGTCGCGTCCAGCAGCGCGCAGACGTCGGCGCCGAGGGCCACGTCCGCGGCCGCGCCGTCGGCGAAGGTGCCGGCGGTGAAGGGATGATCGGGATCGCCGGCGCCGATGACCGTCAGGTTGCCGCCGGCCGCCGCGTAGATCGCGTCGCCGCTTCTGGCCAGGCCGCCCGGGGGCGACGGCAGGTCCAGCGCGGCGCGGAACCACAGGTAGTCCCCCGAGAGATCGACCAGGACGTAGTCGCCGCTCTCGCGCAGGGTGTGGAGCAGGTCGCCCTGGACGTCGAGGGCGACGAAGTGCAGCGAGAGGCCCCAGCTGTCCACGAGCGTCATGTCCGACGGGTCGGAGGTGTCGAACCACTCCAGCTGGGCGAGGCTGCCCGCGTCGCCGGACACGTACAGCAGGCCATCGCCGAGCGCCAGGGCCGAGGGCGCGAAGGGCAGCAGGACGGTGTCCGCATAGACCGGATTCCCGGGATCGGCCGCGTACTGCACCAGCAGATGGTCGCCGATGCCCGCGCCGGTCCCCCGGACCGCCGTCACTACGTAGGGCGGCAGCCAGGCCACGGCCGTGGGCGCGCCGAAGACGGTCGCCTCGGCTGCGATCCCGGGGGGCGGGGGATCGCCCAGGTCGATCAGCGCCAGGGCGCCGCGGTTGATGCGCACGTGGTACCAGACCACCGCCGCGATGTCGCCGTGTCGCGCGATGTCCGCGGGCACGCCGGTCAGCTCGAGCTCCGCGCGCTGGACGGGCGCCGCGGGATCTGACAGGTCCACCGCCCAGAACCAGCCGCCGGGATTGCCGTTGTCGGCGGTGTCGTCGGCGCCGACGAGGGCGAGGTCGCCATCGAGCTGCAGCGTGACGGCGGCGCCGCGCCCGGCCGGGAGGTCCCAGCGGCCGAGGGGCGCGGGCGTCCAGGCGGACGCGGGCGCAGCGGCGGCGAGCAGGCAGCAAATGAACGGGACACGGCGCATGCGGACTCCGGGGCCAGGGCCTGATACCCAGTATACGCCAGAATCGCCGCAAGAAAAGAGACGCCCCTTGCGGAGCGTCTCTGGCATGTTCGTCGCGGCGGCGCTCAGAACGGCAGATCGTCGTCGTCGTTGCCCGGCATGGGGGCCTCGGGGAACGGGTCGTCGGCGCCGCCCTGGCTGGCCTGGCGGGCCGGCTTCTGCTGGGCGTAGGCCTCTCGGGGCGGCGCGTCGCCGGCGCGGCCGAGCATCTGCATCTCGCGCGCCACGATCTCGGTCGTGTAGCGCTTCTGCCCGTTCTGGTCCTCCCACTCGCGGGTCTGCAGGCGGCCCTCGATGTAGACCTGCTTGCCCTTCTGCAGGTACTGGCCGCAGATCTCGGCCAGACGGGCCCACGCCACCACGCGGTGCCACTCGGTGCGCTCCTGCTTCTCGCCGTTCTTGTCGGTCCACTGGTCGGTGGTCGCGACGCTGAAGGTCGCCACCGGGGTGTTGGTCTGGGTGTAACGCATCTCCGGGTCGCGGCCCAGGTTGCCCACGATGAACGCCTTGTTGACACTGGCCATGCTCTTCCTCCTGTTGGCGCGGCCGCGCGGCCGCTCGTTACGACACTCACCAAGGCGAACGGGACGATCGGGTCCCACCCCGTCATCCGGTACAAGACGAACGGCCCCCTGTGGGGGGCCGCGCCGTCCTTCGACCGCGTCCGCCCCGAGGCGGCCGCGGCCGGCGCCGGACCGCGCGGGTCCGGGGGATGCGTGGGGTGGATGATGGGATTCGAACCCACGACCACCTGGACCACAACCAGGGGCTCTGCCAACTGAGCTACATCCACCACCGCAGTGATTGCGTATGGCGCGCCTGGCAGGATTCGAACCTGCGACCGCCGGATTAGAAGTCCGGTGCTCTATCCAACTGAGCTACAGGCGCGTCGATCACGCTGCGCCCGCGCTCGTGGGGCGCGGACGGGTATAATGGGCCACGCCCCCGGACGTGTCAAGATCACGCCCGGCACCAGGCGCCGAACCGCGCTGTCGTTGGTCGGGGCGAGAGGATTCGAACCTCCGACCCCCTGCTCCCAAAGCAGGTGCGCTACCGGGCTGCGCCACGCCCCGACCGGACTTCCACCGGCGGCCGGCGGGACAGTCCCCTTCCCCGTCGACCTCGGTACACACGGCGCGGGTCGAGCAATCGCCGCTCCCGCCTCCACGCGGCCCGTCCATCAGGTTAAGAGTCCTGTTTGTCGCCGCTTACGTCACGCCAATGGATAATAACGGAGGCACGGGCTGTCAATGGACGTTCACTGCTCCGCCGCGTACACGCTCCGGGCGGCGTCGAGCAACCGGCGCAGGGCCACGCCGCGATGGCTGACGGCGTTCTTCTCCGCCGGCGCCATCTCCGCCAGGGTGCGCTCGCCGCCGAGCGGACGGAACACCGGATCGTAGCCGAAGCCGCGGTCGCCGGCGGGCGCCCGGGTCACCTCGCCGAGCAGCCGGCCGGTCGCCGTCAGTTCGCACCAGACCGCCTCGCTGACGGCGCGGCCGGGCGCTGCGGCG
>JAHIYU010000087.1 GCA_018814885.1 bacterium
CCGGGACGCCGGCCGCGCGCGCGGCCGCCGCAAACGGGCTGCTGGCCGGCGCGATCGCGCTCCTGCGGGCCGATCTGTTCTGGCTGCCCTGGCTCTGGATGATCTGGCCGGGACGTCTGCGCGGGCGCCGGCAGCTGCTCGTCGCGGCCCTGTGCTGGGCGGCCGTGCTGGCGCCCTGGTGGATCCGCAACGCCGCCTTGAGCGGCAACCCCTTCTTCACGCTGCAGGCCTACGCCGAGCATCTCAAGGAGACGCCGGCGTGGCCGGGATACTCCATCTACGCATCCCTGGATCCGCAGTCCATCTGGCACACGTTGAGCCACGATCCGGCGCTGATCGCCCGCAAGACCCTGGCCGGTCTCCGTTATTACCTGACGCGACTCGACGGCTGGCTGCCCGTGGTGCTGTGGGTTTGCGGCTGCCTCGCCGCGGCCGTGAGGTTCAGGCGGACGCGTCGTTTCAGCGATCCCTTGCCCGTGCTTGGTGTCAGCCTCGCGGCAATGACCCTGGCATATGCGCCCATTTCCTACACCCTGCGCTACATGGCCGTCGTCCTGCCCGTCCTGACGCTCGAGATGTGGTCGGCGGTGTCCGGGGAACTGGCCGCACGCCTGCCCGGCCGCGGCGGACGGACGAGGCGCATCGCCTTGCTAGTGGCCCTGACGGCCGCCTGCATCTGGTTCCTGCCGGCCCGCATGCCGGGCTGGGAACGGGCGAGGGATGAAGCCGCCCGATCGGCATCGACCTTGCCCGCGGCACTGGAGAACCTGGAGAAGATCCCGCCCGGGCCTCTCTTCACCGATAGCGCCGCACTGCTCTGGTACGGGAATCGCGCAGGTGTATGGTTACCGGAAAGATCCGCGGTCGAGAGGGAGATTCGCGCTTCGATACCCGAAATGGCACGGGCCCCGATCATCCGCCAGGACCCGACCGCCGGTGGCTCAGGAAACGACCGATAGAACGAGACCGCCCAGTATGCAGAGCGGCAATGCCACCACCACCAGCAGCAACGGCAGGGCCGTGGTCAACAACACGGCCACGATGATCAGCAAAGGAATGCCGATCACCAGCGCCAAGAGCCCCTTGGTGAGGAGGAAGAGCAGCTTGAAGGGCAGCAGCACCAGTGCGAAGACGACCTTCAGGAGGAACAGGCCCACGCTGAGGACCACCAGCAGGGCCAGCAGACCTATGATCAATTCGATGAACATCGGAACTCCTCCCTCTTCCAGGCCAAATCCTCCTGACATACGCATCACGCCTCCACGAGGTTGCATGACATCAAGTGACGACACGCCACTATTCCGCGACGGATATATTGCATTATGATTATCTTTGATGACAATCAAATCGCATTTATGATATAATACTATCTACGAAGAAGCTGCAGCCTTTGGTGACGTCTCGGGATTCGGTAAGGCCTCGCGCTACCTGGGGAACTCGGGTGACCATGGAAGCGGCTTCTTTTCTCGACCCCGTGCGGGGCGGGGTTCGTGGACTCCCTCAAGGGAACGGGCTCCGGAGAGATCCGGAGCCCGTCGTTTTGACACGTAAAAAGCGGCTATTCCGGCTTCGTGAAGTAACCGTCGGCGATTTTCGGATTCGCTTCGAACTTCTTCAGCACGCCGGCCGCGAAGTGCTCACCGTCGTGGAGGATGGTGAGGGTCGACGGACGCTTGAAACCACCGTAGTCCTTGTAGTCCGCGTACATGATCTTCTCCTGGACGGGACTCCCGGACATCGGATCCTGCCCCTTGCCCTGCTCCATGACGATCAGGCCCGTGGCGGCGTCGAGGTAGAACAGGGTGAAGTCGCCGTCTTCCTTGGTGACGTAGACGCGGTCGCAGATCACGCCGTCCAGCTCTTCCTGTGCGAGGGCCTGGCAGGCCCGCTGGCCGTGATCGCGCAACAGGGTCATGGTGGAGCCGGTGATCTCCTGCTTCATGTCCCCCAGCTGTTCCGCGGGCAGATCCTGCACGCCCATGGGGCCCCGCGCCCAGGCCGTATCGCCGTCCAGACACTGGGCCATCTCGCCGAAGGGGGTCTTCTGGATGGTCTTGAGCTTGTCCGGGTAGACGATGGTCTGCTCGATGCCGAAGGTCAGCGGCATGCCCTGGATCTCCAGGTCCAACGACAACTCGCTCATGAAGCCCTTGAGGGTGGCGAGCTGCTTGCCGCCGATGGCCGTGGCGGCCTTGGCCATCAGGGCCTGCCCCGCGGCGAGCGTCTCCTCGGTCGCCGCCGGGACATCCAGGGTCAGCTTCGGCTCGGGGATGGTGATGTCGACATCGTTCACGAGTCCGTACTTGCTCAGGTCGCCGTCGAAGAGTTCCGGGTTGCCGACCACGAGCAGGGAGAGCTGGCCCGGCTTCCAGACGTCCTGGCAGGCGGCGAGCACGGTTTCGGGCGTCAGGGCCAGGACGTTGTCGCGGTAGGTGGTCAGGAAGTCGAGCGGATAACCGTACATCTCGAAGATCACCGCACGGTCCAGGACCTCGCGCTTGGTGTCGTAGTTGAAGACGTCGCTGTTCATGATGCCGTCGATGGCGTCCTGCAGCTCCTTCTGGGAGACGGCCTCTGTGGTCATGCGCTCGATCTGCTCGAGCATGACGTCCAGCGCCTCCTCGGTGGTCTCGCACTTGGTGCCTGAGAACGCCACGAAGGTACCGGGGAAGCGCCAGCCGGTGCCGGCCTGGCTGCCCGTGGAATAGGCCAGCCCGCGCTTGCTGCGCACCTCGTTGAACAGCCGCGACGAGAAGCCGCCGCCGAGGATCTTGTTGGCGACCTGGATGGCCGCGTAGTTCTGGTGATCGTTGCGGATGCCCTTGTGGCCCATCAGGACCATGGACTGGGTCAGGTCCTCCTTGGCCGCCACGTTGACCGTGCGCGGGAAGTTGGGGATGTCCGGATCGGGGGGCAGGGGCGCCGCAGCCTTCTCCCAGCCGGCGAAGGTCGCCTCGATCTTGGCGATCATGTCCGCGGTGTCGAAATCGCCGATCACGACCAGGTACATGCGGTCGGGGTGGAAGAACATGTCGTGGAAGGCGAGCAGGTCATCACGGGTGATGCTGCCGATGGTGTCGTATTCCTCCACGCGGGCCAGCGGGTGGTCCGCACCGAAGATGACCTTCGTGAACTCGCGCATGGCAATGCTCATGGGCTCGTCGTTGCGGCGGGAGATGCCGGCCTTCGCCTGGGTCTTGGCGAGGGTGATCTTGTCCTCGTCGAAGACCGGGTGCATGAGGATCTGGCCGAGGATCTCGAGCGCCTTGTCGGCGTCCTCGGTCAGGGCCGACAGGTAGGCCCCGCCAGTGGCGGAGCCCACCCAGGTCTCGACCGAGGCGCCCATGTTTTCGACCATCTCGTCGATCTCGTCGCCCGTCCATTTGGCGGTGCCGCCGGTGCGCAGCACGTCGCCGGTGATCGAGGCCAGACCGGTGAGATGGGCCGGCTCGTAGATGCTGCCCGCCTGGATGGTGGCCGAGAGCTGGACCAGCGGAAGTTCGCGGTCGACGGCCAGATACAGGATCATGCCGTTGTCCAGCTCGATCCGCTCGTATTCGGGCATACTGATCTCGCCCAGATCGGGATACTTGAACTTCTCCCAGGTTTTCTTGGCGGCCGCCGCCTCGGGGGCCGCCGCTGCTACGACCACCAGCGCCAGCAGCAGCAGCGCCGTCGTCTTCAGTAGGAATCGCTTCATGGTCTATCCTTTCTTTCCGCGCGCGGCGCGGCGGTTTCTACTCGGCCTCGACCGTCTCGATGTAGGCCACGGTGCGATTGTTGGGCACGAAGATCTCCTTGGCCACGCGCTGGACGTCTTCCACCGTGACGGCCTCGATGTCGTCGAGCTGCGTGAACATCTCGCGCCAGTCGCCGTTGAGACCCTGGTACGCCGCAAGCTGGCGCGCGAGGCCCAGGTTGCCCTGCAGCGACCGCACGTAGTTGGCCTTGGCGCGGCGCTTCACGCCCGCCAGCTCCTCCTCGGTCACACCCTCGTCGACCAGTTTCTGGATCTCCTCGAAAATGGCCCCCTCGATCTCGAGGGCCGTCACGTCCTTGGCCGGTATGCCCAGGAAGGCCAGCAAGGTCGGGTACTTGTTCGAGGGGAAACCGGCGAAAGAGACGACCTGGGCCGCGATCTTGTCCCGCTTCACCAGGCGCCCGTAGAGACGGCTGGTGCGGCCCTGGCCGATGATGTCGGCGATGGCCTCGTACACGGCGTAGTCTGGCTCGTCGTAGTTGCCGATGTGGAAGCCGCACATGTAGAAGGGCTGGGCCTCGTCCTCGATGACGATGCGGCGCTCGCCCTTCTGCTCGGGCTCGAAGGTGTCCATCACGGGGGGCTCGGCGGCGGAGACGCCGGCGAAGTACTTCGTGGCCAGCTTCTTGACCTCGGCGAAGTCGACATCGCCCACGATGGCCACGGTCATGTTCTTGCCCACGTAGTGCTTGTCGTAGAAGGCCTGGCAGTCGGCGCGCGTGGCGTTCTGGATATCGCTCATCCAGCCGATGGTCGAGTGGTGGTAGGGATGCGCCATGAAGGCCAGGTTCTGGAACTGCTCCATGAGCATGCCGAAGGGACTGTTGTCCGTGCGCATGCGGCGTTCCTCGAGCACCGGGCCGTGCTTCTCGGTGTAGAACTGGCGCAGCACGGGGTCGGCCATGCGCGTGCCCTCGAGATAGGCCCACAGCTCCAGCCGGTTGCTCGGGAAGCTGTAGAAGTAGTTGGTGTCGTCGGTCCAGGTGCCGGCGTTCATGCCGCGCCCGCCGTTGTTCTCGACGATCTCGCCGAACTCGTTGGGGGTCACGAACTCGAGGGCGGCCTTCACGGCGGCGTCGAAGGCGGACTGCAGCTCGGCCAGCTTGTCGGGATCGGCCCGGTCGCCCCTGTTGCGCTCCTTCAGCAGCGCGGCGAAGGCCTTGTCTTCGGCCTGCATGGCCTTGAGCTCCTTCTTGATGTCGGTGGTGCCGATCTCAGATGTGCCCTTGAAGGCCATGTGCTCGAGGATGTGGGCCATGCCCGTGTGCCCGGTCAACTCGTCGGAGCTGCCGACGTTCATGTAGGTGTTGAAGGAAAAGACGGGCACGTCGTGCCGCTCGAGCACGATGAAGTGGATGCCGTTGTCGAGGGTGAACTCCTGGACCTGGTCCTGGAGATCCTGGGGGCTGCCGACGGCTGCGCCGGCCGCCAGCAGCAGCACGACCCCCGTCAGGCCTGAAACCAGTTTCTTGGGAAAAGCGGGCATGATGCCTCCATCTGTTGGCCTTCCGCGCCGCGGGGCGCAGAAAGCGACCGCCACACGTTCCGGCCGGGGCCGGAACCTGAACGAACCGCGTTGCTGATCTGGGTGGTACGGGACCCGATCCGGCACGCTAACATCTACGCTCGAATGTGTCAAACAGGTCAACGGAACAGTTCCTTGCGCCGCAACAGCCAGCAACCCAGAACGATGCTGGCCAGGATCACCAGCGCGAGCACCAGCAACGATTGCCAGGAAGCCGGGGGGACCTCGTTCAGGAACATCATCTTCAGTCCCTGCAACAGGTTTGGCATGCTCTGGGAATCCGGCGCCGCGTTGTGCAGCAGGTTGCGCAGGTGGAAGACGACCGTCATCTCCTGCAGGCGCAACGGCGCGTTGCCGCCGATCGACTCCCAGCCGAAAGCGAACAGGATGGCCGGCAACAGCGGCTTCTTCAGCCAGGTGCCGACGCAGGCGAAGACGGCCGTGTAGACGCAGGCGCCGCACACGATCACCACGCAGGCGCCGGCGTAGAGCTTCAGGAAGTCCCAGGACACGATGCCGGTGTTGCCGACGGTCATGACCATGAAGCAGACCACCAGCGATCCCGAGACGAGCACCGCGGAGACCGTCTGGGCGGCGATCAGCCGGCCGATGTAGATGGCTTCGCGGAGCAGGGGACGGGTCCAGTAGTAGATGATGGTGCCTTCGTCGGCGCTCTCGCCGATGGCCGAAAGGCCGAAGGCCAGCGAGACCACGGCGACCATGAAATGGACGTAGACCATGCCGCTCAGGTTGGCCAGCAACAGGTCCGGCCCGATGATGCCGTTCTTGTCGAGCAGACGCCAGGCGATCACGAGCACCACCGGCAACAGCATGAGCAGTCCCACCGAGAGTATGCGGCGCCGCCGCAGCATCTCGCGGAAGGAGAAGAAGGCGATCCAGAAGGCCGAGATCCAGATCGACAGGGGACGATCGGTTCCGGCGGGGACGGCGGGTGCGCTTTCCGTCGTCATCTCAACCTCCCACCAGGTAGTCGAAGACGGCCTGCAGGTTGTCGTCCAGGGTCTGGAACTCGTCCACCGGCAGATCCTCCGCCAGCAGCCAGCCGGGCAGCTCGCGGTAGAAGCTCACGGCATGATCGGTGCGCACCACGACCCGCCCGAACTCGTCCAACTCCACGCCGATCACCAGCTCCTGGCCTGCCAGGAACGAGGACAGGCGCCGCGGATCGGGACTGGTGAAGGCCACGATGGTGGGACGGTCCTCGATGGCGTCCCTGATCTCGGTGATGTCGCCCTCTGCCATGAGCTTGCCGTGGTGGATCAGGGCGATCGACCGTGTCATGGTCTCGATCTCGGGCAGGATATGGCTCGAGACGACCACGCAGCGTCCCTCGCCGCCGAGACGCTTGACCAGGGCCACGATCTCGCGACGCGATACGGGGTCCATGCCGTTCAGGGGCTCGTCCAGGAAGATGATCTCGGGATCGTGGGCCAGGGCCTGCGCCATCTTGATCTTCTGGCGCATGCCCTTGGAGTAGGCGCCGATTCGCGTATCGGCGGCATCGGTCAAATGCACGAGCACGAGCGCGTCTCCTGTGCGGCGGACGACCTCGGCGGTGTCGTAGCCCATCAACCGGATCATCAGCGACAGGAATTCGCGTCCGGTCAACCAGTCGAAGAGCGCGTCGCTCTCCGGGCAGAAGCCCACGCGCCTGAACAGGCCGACCTCGCGGCGCAGACGGTTGCCGCGGATCATCACCTCTCCCTGGCTGGGCACGATCAGACCCGACATGAGCTTGAACAGGGTGGTCTTGCCGGCGCCGTTGAGTCCCAGCAGACCGGTGACGCCGGCGCCCAGGGAGAGGGTGCAGTCGTTGACGGCGATCACCTCGCCGAACCACTTGCTGACCCGCTCGGCGTGCAGCACCGGTGAGTGCCGGTCGGCTGCGAAACCGCTCAAGATACCACCTCCACCGGCCGGATACGGCTACGCAGGATCGACCAGCCCGCCGCCGCATAGAGGACGACCAGCGCCAGACTGACGGCGGGCGCGACACTCTCGAGGTGTCGCGGGGCGCCGAAGAAGATCGTGCCGGCATTGAGGAACTGTCCCGGGAAACTCATGATCGCCAACCGCGCGTCGAACAGGACGTTGATCTCCGCCAGGGCGTCGGTGCCGGCGACCAGCAGGACCCACCACGTGACCGAGAAGGCGGTCCGGGTCATCAACGCCGAAATTGCCAGCAGGACCAGGGCGTAGGCGGCTCCCGCCAGCAGACAGTAGGCGCTGGCGCGCAAGGGGATCTCCAGGAGCATCTCCATCCCGGTGGCGCCGTTGGTCACCAGGTAGCCGAAGATGCAGAGCGCGCAGATGGGAAAGAGCGTCACCGCGAAGTAGTAGGTCATGATGATCGCGCCCTTGCCCGCCACGTAGTCGCGCAGGCCGAGCGGGCGCGAGAAGTAGAGCGCCAGACCGTTCTCGCGCCGGTCCTTGGTGATCAGGTTCGCGCCGATGATGGCCAGGACGATCAGCACGAAGGGCGACTGCCACTTGAGGAAGGCGTGGAAACCGGCGGCGGTGATGTCCGTCCAGGCGCCGCCCAGCAGGCGGGTGAGCTCGCCCATCTTGAAGGTGAAGTAGAGGATGCCGCCCTTGACGATCGCCGGCACCCAGGCCACCACCAGCAGGAAGAGCAGCCGACGGCTTTTGACGGGCTCGGCGATGCCGCGTCTGGCGATCACCCACCACGCGGGGGCGGCGCGCCGGCCGGAATGTTCCCAGTGACGGTAACCGCGTTCGTAGACGGGCATGTCACGCCTCCTTCCCGGCGGCTGCGGCCGCGCCATCGTCCACGAGCCTGAAGAACAGATCCTCGAGGGTCTCGGTCTTGATCTCGAGGCGCCGCAGGGCGAACTCGCAGTCCGCCGCCGCCTCCAGGATCCGCCTGGCGCCGGAGGCCCGGGGCAGGGTCACCTCCCACAGACGCTCCCGCCGTTCCACGCGCGCCCCGGCGCCGGCGAGCCGGTCCGCGAATGCCTGCTCGTCCCCGAAACCCTCCACGATGAACGCCTCCCGGTCGCCCTTGGATTCCACCTGCACGCGGCCGTGATCCAGCAGCACGCCGTCGCGCAGTACGAGGATCTCCTCGCATACGGCGCGCACGTCGGCCAGCAGGTGGGTCGAGAGGATCACGCCGAATCCCTTGGCGCGGGCCAGGTCGCGGACCAGCTCCAGCAGGTTCACGCGGCCGCTGGGATCGAGACCGCTGGTGGGTTCGTCAAGCAGCAGCCATTCGGGATCGTGCACCAGGGCCTGAGCGAGCTTCAAACGCTGGCGCATACCCTGGCTGTAGGTGTCGGCCTTGCGGTATCGCTCGTCGGCCAGGCCCACGTAATTCAGGACCTCGTGGGAGCGCTGCAAGGCGTCGGTCGGCGGCATGCCCGAGAGTTCGCCCAGGTAGGCCACCATGCCCACGCCGCTCATGGCCGGCAGGATGCCTCCGCGCTCGGGCATCCAGCCGAGACGACGGCGGGCGGCGCTGGCGTCGACGGCCATGTCGCTGCCCAGCACCCTCACGCTGCCTCGAGTCACCTTCAGATGCCCGAGGAGGGCCCGCAAGAGCGTGGTCTTGCCGGACCCGTTCGGCCCCAGCAGGCCGATAGCGCGCTTCTCCAGGACGAACGTGACGTCGCGCAAGACGGGGGCGCGTCCGTAGGCGAACGTCAGGCCGACGACCTCGATGGCGCCCGCGTCGGCCCGGTTGACTTTGTCTTGTTCAGTCGGCATCATGGAGTCCGGATTTCGATCACTTGTCCGCCGGTTCGCCGAATCGATCAGGCTGCTCCTACGGCACGGGAAGCCCATTGTTACAGAGCCGCAGGGAATTGCAAGAACGTTCCCTGCGGATCAGGACACGAGGTGGGAGACAATGGCGAAGAAGCCCTTCGGATTCAGCACGCGATGCGTCCACGGTCACGGCCACCAGTCGGACGGCAGATGGCGGACGGCCCGTCCGGTCTCGATCCCCATCATGCAGACATCCACCTTCGCCTTCGACAACGCCGACCACGGCGCGGCCGTCTTCGCCGGCGAGGATGACGGTTTTCTCTACACCCGTCTGGGCAATCCCACCCAGGAAGCGCTGGAACAGCGCATTGCGGCGCTCGAGGGCTCTGCCGCGGCTCTGGCGACGGCCAGCGGCATGGCGGCGGCCACCACGGCGGTCCTGACCCTCTGCGAGTCCGGCGAACATATCGTATCCGGCGACACCCTGTACGGCGGCACCCACCAGCTCTTCTCGCATACACTGCCGCGTTTGGGCATCAATGTCACCGAGGTCAACGCCACCGATCCGGGCAATTTCGAGGTCGCCATCACCGACAAGACCAAGCTGATCTACGTGGAGACGCCCGCCAATCCCACCCTGGTGCTGACCGACATTCCCGCCGTGGCCGAGATCGCCCACGCCCGCGGCATCCCCCTGCTGGTGGACAATACCCTCTGCACGCCGGTGCTGCAGAGGCCGCTGGGAATGGGCGCCGACATCATCCTGCACAGCGGCACCAAATACATCGGCGGTCACGGCGACGCGATCGCGGGTCTCCTGGCCGGTTCCAAGGAGTTCATCACCCGCGCCCGTTTCGAGACGTTGCGCGACGTGGGCGGCTGTATCAGCCCCTTCAATTCCTGGTTGCTGATCCGCGGCCTCAAGACCCTCCCCATCCGCGTGCGCAAGCACTGCGAGAACGCCATGGCGTTGGCCCGGTGGTTGGCGGGACATCCCAGGGTGGCCAAGGTCAACTACCCCGGCCTGGAGAATCACCCGCAGCACGAACTGGCCAAGCGCCAGCAGGACGGCTACGGCGGACTGATAACCTTCGAGGTCCGCGGCGGGCGCGACGCCGGCAAGGTCGTCATGGACAACGTTGAGCTCTGCACCCTGGCGGTGAGCCTTGGCGACGTGGACACCCTGATCGAGCATCCCGCCACCATGACGCACTCGACGTATTCCGAGAAGGATCTGCGGAAGGTCGGTATCGATCCCGCCATGATCCGGCTCTCGGTCGGTCTGGAAGACCCTGAGGACATCATGGACGATCTCGATCAGGCCATGAGTCGCATTTGAAGCCTGGCCGTGGACGAGGCCGCACACCCCCCTGCTGGACTCATGCGCTTTGCGAAATCGCCAGCAGGGGGGTGTGCGGCCTCGTCCACTCCTTTCAGATGCGGCTCTTGGGCTGATCGGGATCGGGATGACGATCAGGGTTCCAGGGGGGACGGAGCGGCCGAACGGGTCAGCTTGGCTTCCAGCAGGGTGGTCAGTTCGGCGCCCAGAGCACGAACTTGCCGAAGGCGAGACGCGACAAGCGCCCATTCATACCAGCGCCGAGGCAGACGGCGAGGCCCAGTGCATGGATGAAGACCACGTCGCGCAGGATCCATCGGAACGTCCAGGATCCCACATAGACCAGCTGCAGCACCAGCGTGCCCAGCACGAGCAGATAGTACCGTGAGGGCCGCAGCCGGAAGACGCCGACGGTTAGGATGCCGCCCAACAGGCCGGCGACAACGAAGATATGCGCCCCCCGATGCCTATCGAAGATATCCAGACCGTGCAGCAGCGACCCGGACCACAGGCAAGCCGCCCAGCACAGCGGCACGATGACGATCGCCGACTTCATCCGACTCATGCCGCCCCCTCGTCCATACGACTCTCCGTCCATCACCGAGCCCAATGCGCCCGCCACCCTACCAGACATGCGAGCACCCAGCCCGCACCGGAACGGAGGTCGAGACGGCAGCCCAAGACCACCGAGCCTGCACGGAGACACGCACCCCTCACCGAGCGATTTCGCTTGCGCATGAGCGCGGTGAGGGGTGCGTGTCTCCGTGCAGGCTTGTTCGAGGCTATTGAACCGCCGTCTCGACCTCCGTCTCGCTGCGCGCGACCCGCTCGGCCTCCCATTCGGCGGCGATCGCGAGCAGATCCTCGGTGGTGCGGGCGCGCTTGAAGATATCCAGTGTCTCAAGCAGCTGGACGTCATCCTCGATGGCCACCTGATAGGCGGCCTGGGGACCATAGTTGCGGCGCATGAGCTCTCGCCTGATGCCCTTTCGGATGTAATCGCCGTTGGCGACCAGCAGCGAATCGGAGCGGGCCAGGTCGTAGACTCCCAGGTACTCGTCGATCTTCTCGCGTGTGGCGAGGTGCTCGGAGAAAGACTGGAACATCTCGTCGCCGACAACGATGTCCCGGGGAACCTCGTGGTGGGCCGACCAGGTGGTGGCGAAGCTGAACAGGGCCCCGTCACGCTCGAGGGCCACCTCGAAATCGGAGAGGAAGGGCTGCTCGATCTCCATGTCGGGGGTGATCCCGCCGCCGCCGTAGACGATGCGACCGGCGTCGGTGCTGAACTTCTCCTTCTCGTCGCGCGGGACGTCTTTCTCGACCTCCGCCCCGTCCCCCTGCGCCCCATCCGGCGCCACGGTCAGGTCGAGATCGCTGTCGTCCACGTGCCGGTCCTTGTGGATGGAGCGGCCGGAGGGCGTGTAGTACTTGGCCGTGGTCAGCTTCAGGGCGCGGTCGTCGCTCAGGGGGAAGACCGTCTGCACGGTGCCCTTGCCGAAGGTGGTCTTGCCCACCACCATGCCCATGTCGTGGTCCTGGACGGCCGCGGCGACGATCTCGCTGGCCGAGGCGGAGGATCCGTTGACCATGATGATGCTGGGCAAGCCGGTCTTGCGCGGCGCGGCCTTGCCCTCGGCGTAGTAGCTCCGGTTCTGGTTGCGCAAGCGCCCCTTGGTGTAGACGATGAGATCCCCTTCGTCCAGGAACAGCTCGCTCACGCCGTTGGCCGCCTCGAGCAGGCCGCCCGGGTTCCAGCGCAGATCCAGGATCAGGCCGCGCGCGCCCTGGGCTTCCAGCTCGGCCAGCTTCGCGACCAGTTCATCGGTGGTCGTACGGGAGAAGTTCGCCACCCGTATGTAGCCGATGTCGTCGATCATGAAGGCGTAGGGAACGCTGTCCACCTGGATGATGTCGCGGGTGATGGTCAGGGGGAAGGGCTCGTCGCGGCCCTCCCGCTGGATGGTGATCGTGACCTGGGTGCCGGGCTCGCCGCGCAGCAGACCGACCGCGTCGTTGCTGGTGAAGTCCAGGGTCGACTCCCCTTCGATCTCGATGATCTTGTCGCCGCCCTGGATGCCCATCAGGAAGGCTGGCGTGCCCTCGATGGGCGAGACCACGGTCGGGTAGTGGTCGCGGATGTTGATGGTGATGCCCAGGCCGCCGAACTCGCCCTCGGTGGACATCATCAGATCCTCGTAGTAGCTGGGCGGCAGGTACTGGGTATGCTCGTCCAGGAAATCGAGCATGCCGTCGATGCCGGCCTCGAGGAGTTCGTAGGCATCCACGTCCTCGACGTAGTTGTAGAAGACACGCTCGTAGACGCTGCCGAGAATCTTCAGGCCGTCCAGGAACTGCTGGCGATCGGTACCTTTGCCCGCTTCCTTCGCGTGCACGGTGCCGTGCCAACACGCAACCAGCACCAGCGCCGCAAGGACCAGCGTCAGGAGTGAACGGCGGGGCGGCAGGAAGCGAAACCTCTTGGCGGCGTTCATGTTGTCAGTATCTCCCGTTGGTGGGGGCATCGCGGTCTCAGCCACATGATAAGCGGATCAGAGATCCTTCAGCAAATCGTGTTCCAGAGAACGCAGAATGGACACGGCTTGTTCCATCATCTCTTCAGGGCTCCGGGTGGCGTCGACGGCCTGGAAACGCGGATCGCCAGCATCGACCATGGCGCGGTAGGACGCGTACACCCGGTCGTGGAAGGCGGCGTCCTCCCTTTCGAGACGGTCCAGGGCGCGACCGGCCGTACGCGACCGGCCCGCCTCCGGCGGCAGGAGGCAGAGCAGGGTCAGGTCCGGGACGGCCTCTCCCACGGCGAAGTCGTTCAGGACGCCGACGCGATCCTCGCCCAGTCCGCGTCCGGCCCCCTGGTAGGCCACCGAGGCGTCCGCATAGCGGTCGCAGAGCACGATCCGGCCCGACGACAGGGCCGGCAGGATAGCTTCGCACACGAGCTGGGCGCGGCTGGCGACCATCAGCAACAGCTCGGTCTCGGGCCGCAGCTCGCGCAGGGCGGGATCGAGCAGGATCTCGCGGATGCGTTCGCCGACCGGCGTACCGCCCGGCTCGCGCAGCAGCAGGGGAGCCCCGCAGCGCGCCGAGAGCAGTTCGGCCAATCCCCCGACGAGCGTCGACTTGCCGCTGCCTTCTGGCCCCTCGAAGGTGACCAGCAGACCGTTGCGCCGTCGATCACTCATCGCCCTGGTCCGGACCGGCGACGAGCACGGCGTCCTCCTCCTGCCGCAGCTTGCGGGACGTAGAAGCGATGCGCTGCACGGTGGTCAGGATCGTCACGATCGCCAGCAGCAGAAGCACCATCTTCAGGACGTGGCGCCCGAGCAGCATGCCGGCGATCAGCAGCGCCATGCGCTCCGGACGCTGCAGCCAGCCGCCGAAGCAGGTCGTGCCGAGACCCTCGGCGCGCGCCCGTGCGTAGCTGGTGGTCAACGAACCGATCAGCGTCAACATGACGAGCACGACCGCGCCGTGATCGGGCCAGGTCAGCGCGTCCATGTAGTACCACGCCAGGCCCGTGAAGACCGCGGCTTCGGCGAGCCGATCGAAGTTGGAATCGAGAAACGCCCCCTGGCGCGACACCTTGCCCTGGAGCCGGGCCAGATTGCCGTCCAGCATGTCGAAGACCGATCCCACGAGCAGGACCAGCGCGCCGAGGAAGAGCCCCCCCCTGGCGGCGATCCAGCCGGCGACGATGCTGATCAGCAGGCCCAGCAGCGACACCGCATTGGGCGTGAGGCCCAGACGGTCCAGCGCCAGGACCAGGGGACGAACCCGCTGCTGCGCCCATTCTCTCAACGCCTTGCGATCCATGGTCAAGCTCCTTCCGGATTCTCGTTGCCCCGCAGGACCAGCACCAGCTCGCCCTTGAGGCGGGGACCCACCATCTCCTCCAGCAGTACGTCGGCCGTGCCGCGCAGGGTTTCCTCGTGCAGCTTGGTCATCTCGCGCACCACCGCCAGTTCGCGCCCGGGGGCCAGTTCGCGCAGGGCCACAAGCGTCTTGCCGACGCGATGAACCGATTCGAGCATCACAACCGTACCGCGCTCCGCCAGCACCTCGCCGAGGAACGTGCGCAGCCGACCCGCGCGGCGGGGCGGATAGCCGACGAACAGGAACCGGTCCGTCGGGAAACCGGCCAGGACCAACGCCGCGAGTATGCTCGACGGCCCCGGAACAACCGACCAGGGCAGGCCTTCGCGCCGCAACGCCTGCAGGAGCACATAGCCCGGATCGGCGATGGCCGGCATGCCGGCGTCGCTGACCACCGCCACGCGTTCACCCCGGTGCAGGCGCTCGACGATGCGGGGCGCCTGCCGGTCCTTGTTGTGGTCGTGGTAGGCCTCGAGCCGGGCATGCACGCCGTACCGCGACAGCAGGCGCCGCGTGCGCCGCGTATCCTCGGCGTAGACCACGTCCGCGGCGGCGAGTGCGGCCAGGCCTCGCGGTGCCATGTCGTCCAGATTCCCGATCGGCGTACATACGAAGAAACAGGTTCCCGCGGGAAAGTCCAGCTCGGGCAGCGTCGGCGACGTCATGACCGGCTCCCGCCTTTTCCGGACAGGTCGGGCATGGGCCGTCCCGGAAAGCGGGCGGTGGGCACCGGCAGCCACTTGAAGGCCTGGGCACGCACGCGCGCACGGACCGCCGTCACGAGATCGGGACGGAAGCCGAGGGCTGCAAGCTGCCTGTCCCCCAGGCCGTCGTCGACCATGGCGTGCAAGAGGCGGTCGGCCTCCTCGTACGTGAAGCCCAGCTCGTCCTCGTCGGTCTGGCCGGCCCAAAGATCCGCGCTGGGCGCCTTTTCCAGGATCGTCCGCGGCAGGCCGAAGTGCCGCGCCAGCGACCGCACCTCGGCCTTGTAGAGGTCCCCCAGCGGGTTGAGCGAGAAGGCGGCGTCGCCGAAGAGGGTGGCGTAGCCCAGCAGGGTCTCGGTGCGGTTGCCGGTGCCGAGCACCAGCGTCCCGTCGCGGGCCGAGATGTCGTACATCACGATCATGCGGCAGCGGGCCATGACGTTGCCGCGCCGCACCCGGGCGTCCGCCGGTATCTCGGCCATGAAGGCGTCGGCCATGGCGGTGATGTCGCGGCGTTCCAGGGCGATGTCCAGGCACGCGGCGACGGCCTCGGCGTCGGCCAGGGAATCCGGATGGCTGGCACGGTATGGCAGGGCGGCCCCCCGCACGCGGTCTGCGCCGAGGCCCTCCTTCGCCAGCGCCGCCGCCACGGCCGAATCAATGCCCCCGGAGAGACCGATCACCACGCCGGCGGCGCCGGCGGCGGCGACGGTTTCGGCGATAAAGCCGCTGGCGAGGGCTGTCGCTGCGGGGGCGGGTATCAGCCAATCCCAGTCGCGTGCGTCTTTCATGTCCTCTCCTCGCCCGTGTCGGGGATCAGGTCTTGCGCCAGGTGGACGGCAGCAGCAACACGAGCACGGTGTAGAGTTCCAGGCGCCCGATCAGCATGAAGAGCGTGAGCAGCCACTTTTCGAACTCGTTCATGAAGGCAAAGTTGCCCGCCGGTCCCACATCCCCCAGACCGGGCCCGATGTTGCCGAGCGTGGCGGCCGTGGCTCCGACGGCCGTCACGATGTCGCGTCCGGTAAGGGTGAGGGCGAGCATCCCGAAAACGAAGACCATCATGTACAACAGCAGGAAGCCCAGCACGCCGGGGGCCAGTGACGACGGCAGCGATCGTTCGTTGAACCACAGGGTATAAATGGCGCGGGGATGCACGAGCTTCTTCACCTCCATATGGGCATGCTTGAGCAGCAGGAGAACCCGCATCATCTTGATACCGCCGCCGGTGGAGCCGGCGCAGCCGCCGAGGGCCATCAGCAGCAGCAGGACGGCGTGCGTGAGCGGCGGCCAGAGCACGTAGTCGGCGGTCCCGTAGCCCGTGGTGGTGCCGATGGACACGACCTGGAAGGCGGCCGCACGCACCTTGTCGGAGAGAACACCCGCGGACGCGACGGGTATCAGCACCGCCAGGACCAGCAATGTCGCCCCCGCCATCACGATGGAGTAGAAACGGAACTCCTCGTCGCGCCAGTAGGCTTGCGGCTTGCCCTTCAGTGCGACGTAGTGGAGGCTGAAGTTGATCCCTGCCAGGAACATGAAGAGCGTGACGATCCACTCCACCGCGGGAGAGCCGAAACCGCCCACGCTGGCATCCAGGGTGGAGAAGCCGCCGGTGGCCATGGTGGTGAAGGCGTGACAGACGGCGTCGTAGGGGCTCATACCTCCGATGATCACCAGGAGCAGGACCTCGAGCAGCGTGATCAGCAGGTAGACGCCCCAGAGCAGGCGTGCGGTCTCGCTGATGCGCGAGGTCAGGCGGTCGGGCGACGGTCCCGGCGCCTCCGCCCGGAACAGCTGCATGCCGCCGACGCCGAGCAGGGGCAGGATGGCCAGGGCCAGCACCACGATGCCCATGCCGCCGAGCCACTGGGTCAGCGACCGCCAGAAGAGCACCGCATGGTGGCCGGCGCCCACGCCCTCGATGTCCGTCATGATGGTCGAACCGGTGGTCGTGAACCCGGAGATCGACTCGAAGACCGCGTCGGTGACCGAAGTGATCGTCCCCGAGAGCAGGAATGGTACGGCGCCCAGCAGTCCGACGGCCATCCAGCCCAGGGTGACGATGGCGAAGCCCTCTCGGTGGCGAAGTTCGGCAGACGTGCGTCCCAGAAACATGAGCCCGGCGCCTGCCACCGCGCCGCAGACACCGGTGAGCAGGAACACGTCCCAGTCGCCCTCGCCGTAGATCAGGTCCACGATCAGGGGCAGAACCTGCGCTCCCGCCGTCACCAGCAAGAGGAAGCCCAGCACCCTGCCGACACCGCGGATATTCATCTACTTGCCCGCCGTGAAGAAACTCTCGATCTCGGCCACGCCCTCGGGTAGTGCGAAGACGATGACCTCGTCGCCCGCGTTCAGCACCGTGTCGCCCCGGGGCGTGACGACGTGGCCCCGCTTCAGCACGGCGCCGATCACCGCGTTGCGCGGGAATATCAGCCGGGACAGGGGTTTGTCCAGGCAGCGCGACCCGGCATCCAGGTGGAATTGCAGGATCTCCGACCCGCTGAATCCCAAGCTCCGGGTACTGACCACGCCGCCGCGCTTGACGAAGCGCGCGATGGCGTCGGCGGTGGACAGGCGCGGCGCGATGGCCGCATCGATGCCCAGCAGGGGCAACAGCGGCACATAGTCGGGCCGATTGACCAGGCATATCGTCTTGGCCGGGCCGTAGTAGTGGGCGAGCAGGCAGGCCATGACGTTGGTCTCCTCGTCCTTGGAGACCGACACGAAGCCGTCCATCTCGCTCAGACCCTCGCTCTTGAGCAGCTCGAGATCCGTACCGTCGGCGTGCAACACCAGGACGCGGTGCAGCTGCTCCGCGGCGCGCGCGCACTTCTCCTCGTCGTGATCGATGAGCTTCACGCCGACGCCGTGATTGGTGAGGTCGCGGGCCAGTTCGAGTCCCATCGCGTTGGCGCCCACGATCATGACGTTCTGCAGCTGAGCCGACGGTGTCGTGACGTACGTCAGCGCCGTGTCGACGGCGCCGCGAGCACCGGCCACGTAGACCTGATCGCCGGGCTCGATGACCGTGTTGCCGCGGGGAATGAGCGTCGCGCCCTCCCGCACCACGGTGATGACCAGGGCCCAGCGGGAACCTAGCCGCTTCTCGATCTCGGCCAGCGACTTGCCGGCCACGAAGGCCCCGTCCCCGACCCGCGCGCCCACCACGCGTACGCGACCGCCAGCGAACTCGTAGACATCGGTGGCGGCCTGCTGCCAGAGGATCTCGCGCATGGAGCGAACGGCCTCGATGTCGGGGTTGATGGCCATGTCGATGCCGTCGAACACCAGATTCCCCGAACGGTAGAATTCGCTGGAACGCACCCGCGCCACCTTGACGGACGCCCCCAGGTGGTGAGCGGTGAGGCAGGCGATGATGTTCGCCTCGTCCTTGTCGGTGACGGCGCAGAAGAGGTCGCAGTCCGCCATGCCCACGTCGTCCAGGAAGGACGGGTTCACGCCGTTTCCCTCCAGGACACGGCAATCGAGGTGCTCCCGGGCCTGGAGCACGCGGTCGTGGTCGAGCTCGATGACGACCACGTCCGACTCGCGGCGGCTCACGGTGCGGGCGAGATCGTCGCCAACGGCACCCGCCCCGACGATCACGATCTTCAAGCTGGTTCCTCCACATAGCTGTTCAAGGCGTCCAGCGCCCGGACGATCTGGTCGTCGTCGACCATGAGATTCGTCACCAGGCGCACGCGCCCACGGCCGAAGGACACGCCCAGTACGCCGCGTTCGCGCAGATGATCGAGCAGCCCCGCCTCGTCGGACGTCCGGTAGATGACGATGTTGGTCTCCACGGCATGATCCAGGCTGATGGCCGGGTTGTCCAGGCCTTCCGCAAGGCGCCTCGCGCGGCGGTGGTCGTCGGCCAGGCGCGGGAGATTGTGGTCGAGGGCGTAGAGGCAGGCGGCGGCGAGGATACCGGCCTGGCGCATGCCGCCTCCGAACAGCTTGCGCGCGCGGCGGGCCCTGGCGATCATGTCGCGTGGACCGGCCAGGATGGAGCCCACCGGGGCGCCCAGGCCCTTGGAGAAGCAGACGCTGACCGTGTCGGCGGGAGCGGCGAGTTCCGAAAGGGCCCGGCCCGTCGCGACGTGGGCGTTCCAGAGCCTGGCGCCGTCCAGGTGGAGGGCGAGACCCCGCGCATGGGCCTCCCGGCCGACGTCGGCGACATCCTCCTGGGGCAGTACCCGCCCGCCGGCGCGGTTGTGGGTGTTCTCCAGGCAGATCAGGCTCGGGGGCGCGCAATGCACGTCGTCGGTGTTCAGATGCGGCGCGATGTCCGCCCAACGCAGGGAACCGCCGCGGCCGACGATGGTGGTGAGCAGCAAACCCGAGAGAGCGGCTGGCGCACCGGCCTCGTAGCGGTAGACGTGGGCGCCGTCCTCGCAGACGACCTGATCTCCCGCTCTGGTCAGCGAGCGCAGGGCGGTCTGGTTGGCCATGGTGCCGCTGGGTACCAGAAGCGCCGCCTCTTTGCCCAGAAGCCCTGCCATCCTCTCCTGGAGCAGGTTCACCGTGGGATCGTCCCCGAAGACGTCATCACCGACTTCGGCCTCGGCGATGGCCCGGCGCATGGCCTCGTCGGGCTGGGTAACCGTGTCGCTCCGTAGATCCACGCGCTCCATGACCCTGCTCTCCTTCGCATTTGATCCGGTTCATGGGACACCGGCCTTCCCGTCGTGGACGGAGAGGCCGGTGCTGGCAGGCAGTTGGCAGATAGGCACAGCGGTATGGCGCCATCTACTTTGATACGGTTGTCAAAAACCGCTGGCCGCTACCTTGTCCTTGAGCATCTTGGAAACCTTGAAGATGGGGACCCTGCGCGCGGGAACGGGCACGGCCTCCCCCGTTCGGGGATTGCGCGCCATTCTTTCCTTGCGTTCCTTCACCTTGAACGTGCCGAATCCGCGGATCTCCAGGTGACGCCCCTGCACAAGAAGATGGCTGACCTTATCGAGGAAGAGATCGACCGTCTCGGCGACTTCCTTCTTGGTCAGACCGGTCTTTTGCGCGATATCCTCCACAATATCGGCTTTGGTCATCACGAACCCCTTTCCGTTGACCCCCGACCGTCCCCTACCTGTCGGAGACGCGGCTCTGGGTTCATCGTCTCCCATAACTGACTAGGAGTCAAGGGATTTTCGCTTCCGGAGCGCTTGCATATTGCATCCCGGACGATCACGCGATTTGCAGGACGGCACGTTTCGAGGTCCGAAGAGGCATGACGAGGAACCGAAGGGCATGCGACACGAGCTACAAAAACGATGTAATTTATTACATATCAATAAGATATGCATTGAGAAAGCAGGCGGGTCGGGCTGGCACGGGCCATGCAGCCGCCGGGTCGACGGAGCAGTATCGGTGACGGCGTGATACCTCGAGAACCGACCTGGGCCACCGATCGCAACTGCTTGTCACACAGGTCGAAACCCGCTTCAAGGAGAAAACGGTGGCTATGAGGAGAATCATGATTGTCGCATTAGCCGCCGCGCTCTGTTCGACCGGCTGCAGCAATACCGACGTCGACAACACGCCGACGAATGTCGATACGGCGCCACCGGCCGTTCCGACCCAGCTCACGGGCAGTTCCTGGCATTCCCAGATCACCATCAGCTGGGCGCCCAACTCCACCGATACCGATTTTGCGGGCTTCAATGTCTACCGAAGCACGGGGACTAGGGTCATGTCACTCACCGAGACCCCCCAGGGCGAGAACTTGTACCTGGATGTGAATCCGACGTCCGGCTACAACATGTACCAGGTGACCGCGGTCGATCAGAGCGGAAACGAGAGCGCCCAGGCCAGCATCGAGATCTGTCTGCAATCCGAATACGACACGTACCATCCCGATCTGCCCTAGCAGGCTGCGGATGCGCACGGAGGAAGCCCCGGACAGGGCTTCCTCGCTGTTTGTGCGGGTCAGACGAAAATGCGGCTCACGAGGTTGGAGATCTGGAGATACCATGCGCTGACGTACAGCACGCCTCTCCACAACAGGCGCCCCAGGCCCACGTTCATCAGCACGATCACCAGCAGGAAGCCATAGGGATACAGCCTGGCGTAAGACCTGGCCAGTTCGTCCTTCAGGGCGGCCATCATGATCCAGCTGCCGTCCAGCGGCGGTAACGGGATCAGGTTGAACAGGGCCAGCAGGATGTTCAGCAACACGCCCCACTGCGTCAACAGGCGCAGGAATGTATAGGCGGCGCCCAGATCGACGATACCTGACTGGAGGCGCGCGTGGGCGTAACCGTCCAGCAGGCCGAACAGGACGGCGAAGACGCCGGCCAGCACCAGATTGCTGGCCGGGCCGGCCGCCGCGATGACGGCGTGATCGCGCATGGGGTTGCGTAGTCGCAACGTGTTCACCGGCACCGGCTTTGCCCATCCGAACATGATACCGCCGGGAAGGAGCGCCATCACCAGCGGCACCACGATCGTGCCGATGGGGTCGATGTGCGCCAAGGGGTTCAGGGTGATCCGTCCCATCCTCGACGCCGTGTCGTCGCCCATGCGCAGGGCGGCCAGCGCGTGGGCGGATTCGTGCACGGTCAACGAGAACAGCAGCACCAGGATCGCGATCGCGACATCCATCGTGGTCTTCCTCAGGTTGTGCCGGGCCGGGGCGGCAGCGTCCGCCAGCGGTCCCAGATGGTATCCGTGGACAGGGCTTCGAGTCGTCCGCCCGCCCCCCGCAGGTGGGACAGGGTCGCGGCGCGGGGAGCCCAGAGCCGCGGATCCGTGGGGCCGAACAGGGCCAGCGTCGGCACGCCCACGGCGCCGGCCACGTGCATCAAGCCCGTGTCGTTGCACAGGAACCGATCCGCGACGGACAGCAGGGCGGCACAAACGCCCAAAGAGGTAGGCGGCAACTCCACCACCTGCGCCAGCGCGTGCGGATCCAGCAGGCGCCGGCCGGCATCCCGGAACCGCGCCATGACCTCGCCGTCCGCCGGCCCCTGCAGCACGAGCAGGGGTTTTCCGGCAGCGACGACTCGCGCGGCGATCACGGCGAAACGATCGGCCGGCCAGAGATTGGCGGCCTTGCCGGCGCCGGGATGCATGACCCAGAGCCGTCCTTCGCCGGGCACGTCCCGGCGCAGCTCCTCGGCGCGCGCCGTCTCCTGCGGCGAGGACGCGACCACCGTGGTGGAATCGTCGGTCTCGAAACCGATGGCCGCCAGGGGCGCCAGGTTGTGATCCACGGCGTGACGATCGATATCCGGCATGGACGGCATGACCAGGGAAAAGGCGTGCCGGCTGATGTCGAAGCCGAAAGGCCGGCTGTCGCCGCCCACGATCACCGCGGCACCGGAGGCGGCCGCCAGGGCCGCGCTGGTCACCGACCAGGAAACCGAGCTGAGCACGAACGCCAGCTCCGGGGCGAAGTTCCTCAGCTCGCCGATGAAACGCAGCAAGGGGACCGGCCGCGTGCAGTCGCGCTTGGCGAAGACGAAGACGCGGTCCAGATCGGGATTGTGCAGCACCACATCGCGATTGACCGGCGCGCAGACCAGGCCGATCTCGGCGTCGGGATACTGGCGGCGGATGGCGCGCAGGGCGGGCGTCGCGCAGACCATGTCCCCCATCTGGTTGTGCTGTCGGACGATCAGGATCCGACCGGGCCGCAGGGCGCGGACTTCGGCCGCGCTCAGCTCCTGCCGCCGCCACAGGCGCGCCAGCAGGCCGGATACCGTCCGTTTCACCCCTTTACGCCAAGAATGCTCCTTCACACGCCCTCCTGGCACTTTCGTTGCTATTCGACGCCTGTCCCGATCCCCAAGGCGAGGAGGAGGTCCGGCACCTTGCGCAGCCTGCAGAAATCGCTGTTCGTCCTGGCCATGGCCGCAACGACCGGCCTATTTTCCTACGAGATCGTCTGCAAGTCCGACGCTTGGCTGGGCGGACCGTTGCCCGGCTGGTTCGAGGCGCAGGACGTCGAGCGCTGGACGCCGTTCGTGCGCTGGACCGGCAGCCCGCCCGTCGATCGCCTGATCCACGAAGGCCAGGAGGCCGCCGCCTATTATTCCTTTTTCCTGCGCCGGGGGCCTCGCTCGGCCTCGCGCGTCTCCAGGGCCCCCAGGATCAACAGATAGGCTTCATGTCGCCAGGCGGGCAGCTCGCCGTCGCGAACAGCCCGCTTGATGCCGCATCCCGGCTCGTCGCGATGCACGCAGGTCGCGAAACGGCAGTCCCCCGCCGGGGTGAGGAAATCCGGGAACAGCGTGCGTAGTTCGACCGGTTCGACGTCCCAGGGCTCGAAACCCCTGATGCCGGGCGAATCGGCGATGAAGCCGCCGTCACCGATCGGGAAGAGTTCGGTGCGCGTGGTGGTATGGCGCCCGAGCCCGGTCTTCTCGGTGACGTCGCCGATCTCCAGGTCCAGTCCCGTGGCCCTGGCCAGCAGGGCGCTCTTGCCGGTGCCCGAGGCGCCGAGCAGCAGCGTTATCCTGCCGAGTAGGGCGTCGTGGAAAGCATCGACGCCGTCCCCCGTCTCGGCGGAGGTGCGCAACAGGCAGTAGCCGATGGTCGCGTAGTAGTCCCAGCGGGCATCGCCGGCGGCCGCGGCGTCGAGATCGATCTTGTTGACGCAGAGCAGACCCGCCACCCCGTAGCGTGCGGACGCCGCCAGCAGGCGGTCCACGAAACCCGACATGGGCGCCGGCTGGCACACCGACTGCACGACGACGATCTGGTCGAGGTTCGCCATCAGGACCTGCTCGGTGCGTCCGCTGTCTCTGCGGGAAGAGGTGCGCGAGATCTTGTTGGCGCGGGGCAGCACTTCTTCGACGACGCCGGATCGCGTGTCGCTGCCGGCGTCCGCCACGGGACGGAACGCCACACGATCGCCCGCCACCGCCACCGTGTGCGACCTGCGCTTGCCCTGCTTGAGTCGGCCGCGCAGCTGGCAGAGATACTCGCGCCCGTCGCAGAGCACCGTGCAAAACCCGCTCTGTGAGCGAATGACGATTCCTTCGCGCTTGTCGCCTGCGCCGTCTCGATCCACCCGTACACTCCCTGCGGTCCGGAAATGAGCCTTGAGGTTTTAAAATCTATTGCTTAGTTTTCGATTGTTCCAGTGCTTCCCTACGATCATCCAGCCCGCAAGGTGGTGTCAATGGACATCAAGGAAGTCCTCCAGTTAACTTCTCCGGACCGCTTCATCCCCGAACTCGCGGCGAAAGACAAGGAAGGCGTGCTGGCCGAGATGACCGACGCGCTGGTGGCCGGCTCCCCGATCGGCGACAAGGAAACCATCCTGGAGATGCTCAAGAGCCGCGAATCCCTCGGCAGCACGGCCGTGGGCCCCGGCGTGGCTTTCCCGCACGGCCGCACTCTGGCGGCCCAGGACCTGATCATCGTGGTCGCGCGCTCGCGCAAGGGTGTCCCCTTCGCGTCGATGGACGGCGAGCCGACCCACCTCTTCTTCATGCTGATCGCGCCGCCGCAGGACACGGGCAACCAGTACATCCGCTCCCTGGCGGTGCTGACCGAGAAGATGCAGGACGACGCGGTGCGCGAAGCCGCGTTGCGGGCCGACGGCTACGAAGCTTTTTGCAAGGTGTTAACGGAGGAATAGGCCATGAACCGACAGCTGGTACTCCTGGTCTCGATCCAGAATCTCGAACTGCAGCTTCGCGACGCCCGGGACGAGGAGAAGGCGCGAGAGCTCGAAGCCATGGGCTTCCCCATGGACGAGGACAAGATCAGGGGGGACATCGAGGGATTGCTCGCCCAGGTGGAGCCCCGTCACAAGGGCTACTACACGCGATTGAAGCAGAAGTACGACAACCCCGTGGTACCCGTGTGGGACGGCCACTGCACCGGCTGTTTCGCCAACGTGCCGACATCGTTCAACTCGGTGGTCCACGAGAACAAGGTGCTGTCCTGCGAGAGCTGCGGGCGCATCCTGTTCCGGCCCTAGCTCCGCATCAATCAAGATCGATGAGGGGCGGTCCGTGCGGGCCGCCCCTCGTTGTCGGGCTGTCGGCGCGGGCTGGGAGGATGTCCTTGCCGCCAATCCTGTCAAACGCTCATCACTCGATGCCTGATCCCGTAAGGGTCTCCGCGCAGGATGTGAGCTGGCCCGCCTCCTCCACCATCTTCTTCTTCTCGCCGCCGTCGTCGCGGATCCCCAGGTCGGTGCGGGTCCACTTGTTGGACGGTTTGAGCTGCGACGCCACGAGGTCGTTCTCCCAGTCGATGCCCGGTTCCTTGAGGAAGACGTAATCGTCACCGTCGTGATCGATCATCACGAGATCGCCGCGGCGGATCTGCTCGCTGCAGATGTGATGGGAGACCGGTGTGACGACACGCATCTCCACGACCCGTTTGAGCGGGCGCGCGCCGTATTCGGGATCGGTGCCTTCGTCCACGAGGCGCGCCTTGGCCCGCCGCGTGACCTCCAGCAGGAAGGGCTCGGCGCTGTCCAGCGCGCGGTGGTGCACCTGGGAGATGAGATTGTCGAGGATGGCGAAGAGATGCTCGCGCTTGAGTGTGTGATAGGTGACGAGCTCGTCGAAGCGGTTGAGGAATTCCATGGGGAAGATCTTCTTGGCTTCCCGCGTGGCCGCGTCCCCGACGTCGCGGTCCACCTGCTCCAGGTTCCAGCCGGGCGAGAAGCCGATGCCGCTGCCGGAAAGATGGGCGTTCATGGCCTGGCTGCCGACGTTGGTGGTCAGGACGATGATCGTGCTGGTGAAGTCGACTTCCTCGTTGTTGGCCAGCACCAGGTGGCCGTCCTCCAGGATGCCGAGCAGCGTGTTCCACATCTTGGGATGGGCCTTCTCGATCTCGTCGAAGAGCACGATCGACAGGTAGCGCTCGGAGTCGCTGGGGAACATGTCGGCAAGCTTGCCGCCCTCTTCGCTGATCATGCCGCAGTGACGCTCGCCGGCCTTGAGGTGGTGCTTGTCCAGGTTCTCCTGGGCGAGCAGGGGCCGGATCTCGCCGCCCACGTAACCGGGGGGCGAACCGAGCAGCTTGGAGATGTTGTAGTGGGCCGAGAATTCCTGGCAGTTGATGCGCGTGTAGGCGCGGCGATCGCCGAAGATCGACTCGGCCAGGCAGCGCACCGTCTCGGTCTTGCCGACGCCGGTGGGTCCCATGAACATCATCGTGAGCAACGGGCGCTCGGGATCGTGGATCCCCGCGATGAGACGACTGAAGCAGTCCGAGATCCTCTCGCTCGCCGCCGGCTGTCCCACCACCATCTGATCCATGCGCCGGCGGAAACGGCGCAGCTGTTCGTTCACCACGCCAGATTTCAACTCTATCACTACCGACTCCTCGGTTGCTCATCGAGACGGATCCCCCGGATCCCGCCGTCCTGTGCTATCGGAGGCCGGGCGTCGCACTTGCCCGACCGTCCTAACATCGTCTCGATGAACGGCTCCTTGAGCCCAAAACCGCGGAGTTCCCGACTGTCCGGAGGAAGTACCTGTTCACGGCCGGAAAGGCCGTGACTGCCCGGGCAATCGGGGGTTCTACAGCCGGCGGGGCGCCGGCTGCGGCCGGCCCCGGAGGGCCGGCCGCAAGAGGGGCTAGGGAAGATCGCCCGACTGCTTCAGGTAGGGCTTCTGCGTCGCCCGGGGGTTCTCCACCCAGCGGTCGTCGATGCGGGGGCGGATGGGGCTGTGCAGCTTGAGGTAATGCTCGACCGACTCGGCGGTCGTGATCTGGGTCAGGTTGATGTCCGCGGCCGGGATCGTGGTCAGGAAATCGAGGCCGCTGTTGCCCTCCATGAGGAAGGATGTGCAGACGACATGGTAGACCCGCTCGGGATCCAGGGGCTCGCCGCCGATCAGCAGTTCGCAGACGCGGTCGAGGTTGGGACGGTTCTTGTTGAAGACGATCTTGGCGCCGGAGATGCAGATGCCTCCCGAATCGCCGCGCACCTTGCGCTCCACGATGTGGCGGATCATCTCCCCCCTCATTTGCACGATGACCAGCTCGTTGCCGAAGGGCAGTATGCTGAAGACGTCCTTGGCGGTGATGTCGCCGGACGGCACGTCGGCGCGCAGGCCGCCCAGGTTCTGGAAGGAGAAGTCGGCGTCGAAGTACTCGCGCATGGCGTCGGTCACCACGTTGCCCACCAGGTTGGAGCCGGGACCGCCGCGGGTGAGGTTCACCGCCGAGCTGCCGACCACCGTGTTCATGGCCGCCTCGGCCTCTTCGATGTAGGGCTCGAGGGTCCGGCGCATCGTCTCCTCGGGCCAGAGCTCGTCCTCGAAGAGCGTGATCAGGGTGCCGCGGTCGTGGGGGGTCTCGTAGCCGACGAGGGAACCCGTCGGGCGATCGACGAGCAGGATGGCATGCCCCACGCTCGAACCGTTGCCGTAGGATTCGAAGCACATGGTATGCGTCATGGGGTCGATCCAGGGCTCGTCGTAGCCGCGGTGGGTGTGGCCGCCGACGGCGAAGTCGATTCCCTCGACGGCGTTGGCGATCTCCATGAGGTTCAGGGATCCGCCTTGCACGTAGCCGTAGCCGCCGCCCTGGGCGTCCTGCTGGTCGCTGTCCGCGTCCTCGCCCGAGATGATGAGCTTCCAGCCGGCCTCGGGATCGTAGGGCAGGCCCTCGTGGATGAGCAGGGCGATCAGGTCCACGCCCTGGGCCAGCAGCTCGTCGCGGTACTTCTCGATGGCGGGCAGCATGGGGTCGAAGATCAGACCCGCGATGTTCTGCGGGAAGGACATGGCGACGGTGCCGGTGGTGATGATGCCGATGCAGCCGATCTTCAGGCCGCCGCGCTCGATGATGAGGGTGGGCCGGCACCAGTCGACGATCTCGCCGTCGCTCTCGTCGCGCAGGTTGGCGCAGAGCCAGGGCGCGTCGGTCTGGCTGGAGAGCCGCATCGTGTTTTCGCGCCCCAAGTCGAAATCGTGGTTGCCGGGCACGATGCAGTCGTAGCCCATGGCGTTGAAGTACTCCACCACGGCGTCGCCCTGGGTCTTGGCGCCCACGGGCGTGCCCTGGAAGAAGTCGCCCACGTCCACCATCAGCACGGATTCGCCCCGGCGGGCCGCCTCCGCGCGGACCCGGTTCACGTAGTTGGCAAGCGAGGCGCCGCCGCCCAGCGGCGGTGGGAAGTTGGGATTCATGAACCGCGCCGGCTCGGGCGCGATGTGACCGTGGACGTCGTTGGTCCAGATCAGGTGCAACCGCATCGGCTCGTCCGCCGCGGCGGCGGACGCCAGGAACAGCGCCGACACCAGCGCCAGCAGCATCATCGTCATCGTCGTCTTGCCGTTCATGATCCTCTTCTCCTCGCAGACCGTGGCCGCTCCGCCTACAAGCTAGAACAGATAGGTGAAGCCCGCCCCCAGACGGAACCGGGTCTCCTCGACACGCGCCGTCAGCGCGGTCAGGATGGTCGGATCATCGTACTCGTAGGGGAACCAGTGTTCCTGGTAGCTGGTCACCTTGCTCAGCTCGGCGGACAGGTGGAACACACCGTGCTGCCAGGGCACGCCGATGCCGGTGGTGAAGAACGTGGCACCGGCCTCGTGGTCGCTGTAGCTGTCCATGTGGCGGAAGCCGAAGCGCAGGGGCACGCCGTTATAGAAGATGTGCTCCACGCCGATGCGCATGTCGACCGTGTCCTCGAAGCGAGGCTGTTCGTCATCCGGCAGGCTGCTGTCCGTGAGCTGTGTCCATTCGGAGAAGACCATGTCGGCCGTGAAGATCGTGCGCGGGTCGGATCGAGGGTAGAGCGTGAAGCCCACGCGAAAGCGGTTCGCGTACTCGATGGTGACGTCCTGGGCGACGGCGCCGACGGCCACCGTATCCGCGACCGAGTCGTATTCCTCGGTCCGGGCGGTCGCCTCGCCCGACACCTTGAGCGGGGTCTCCCAGGCCGCGCCGATCTCGAAGCGGGGGGTGGCCTTGATGCGCAAGCCCAGGGTGGCGTTGGCGCCTTCCAGCCAGTGCTCGCCCGCCAGGTGGACGCTGTTGTCGTTGCTCTGGAAATACCGCCGGTTGACGTCTATGTAGCGCGTGCCGAAGGCGTAATGCCCCGCGACGCCCACCGAAAGCCTCTGGTCGGGCGTGCTCATGGCGAAGCCCAGGCTCAGGGCGCGCAACCGGCCGTCGTAGCGCCACGACCGCTCCTCGAGGATCTGGTCGTAGGGAGTAGAGGTCGGGTCGGGGTCGCGCACTTCCTCCGCGAAGTCGTAGGTGAAATCGTAGAGGGTGCTCAGCGACAGGCCGACCGCGAGCCCCTCGGCGGCCCGTATGGCGGCGCCGAAGTCCGAGTCGAAGTAGTGGTTGCGGTTGCTGGCGATGGCCGTGTCGGTCACGTAGCTGCCGAAGCTGTCCCACAGGGGCTGGAAGCGGTCCTCGTGGTCCTGGTACAGGGACACCGACCCGTCCAGGCGCGTGTCCCGTTCCTCGGATAGCATCGCCGGGTTGAGCCGGGCGGACAGGCCGCCACGGTAGTAGGCCGCGCCGGTGCCGGCCATGGCGTCGACTTCGGCGCCCAGGGTGCCGGCCGGCGAACCGTAGGAGGTGTCGAGCACCGATCCGGCGACGGAGGCGCCGGGCAGGATCATCAGCAGCCCCACGAACAGGACGCCCGGCACAGCGGACGACAGGTGGATCTTGTTCTTGCGCTTCATCTTATCGATCTCCTTCATCAGAAGGTGTAGTCCATCTGCAGGCGGAACACGGTCCAGTCCCGCGGCGCGTAGCTGCTCTCTATCTGCTGTCCGTAGGCGTCCTGGTAGGAGCGCACGTCCAGGTAGGTGCGCGGCAGGTTGTGATCGCGGGTGACCTTGAGCTGGAAGAGCAGCCTGTCCGAGACACGGCTCTCGACCTTGGCCCAGTTGCGGAACCCGCGTCCGTCCACCACGACGAACTCGTTGCCCTCGAAATTCCAGAGGAAGCCGTCGTACATCTCCGCGCTGACCGAGACCTTGAGCGTGGGCGCGAAGTTATGCTCGTACATGGCCTGCACGGCGTGCGCGGGAATGCCCGCGGTGCCCACGCCGGGGATGCCGTCGTTGACGTATGGTTCATCTCCGGGTAACGGCGTGCCGCTGAGGCGCTGGCGCGGCGGGAACATGACGTTGCTGGTCATGTACATCAGCCGCACGCGGTTGTAGTTGGACAGCAGGGCGATCAACTCGAAGCGGGTCTCCCAGGAGCTGAACCAGCGCACGTCGTTGGGGTTCATCTGCGAGCGGCTGCTGTACCGGTGCCGCATCCGCAGGCGCAGGTTGAACTTGGGCTGGTACTCCACTTTCAACGTGTAACGGCGCAGGTCGGCGCCGTCGGCCTTGCGCTCCCACTGGTCGTATTCCAGGCCGTTGAGGATCAGGGTGCGGCTGACGCGGTAGCGGCTCTGCAGGAAGAGGCCGCGCTCCGGCTTGGGCTGCGGCGTGTTCAGCGACAGCCACGAGTAGAGGTCGTCGTTCAGGCGGAACGGCGAGTCCAGCAGCGTCTGCTCGTAGCGGTTGTCGTTGCCGAAGCCGCGGTTGTAGGGGTTGTCGAAGCCCACGTCGTAGTCGCGCCAGATGGCCAGCAGGTGCAGATCGTCCCACTGGGCGTAGGCGTTGAGCAGCAGGGCGTCGTTGATCTCCCCCTTGAGGAAGCTCTCGCGCGGATCCTGCAGCACGGCGTATTCGCCCTGCAGGGACACGTTGTCGTGCACCGTCTGGAATTCGGCGCCATAGACGCGGCGGAACTTGTGTTCGGTGCGCGTGCTGTCGCCGGGATCGGAGAAGACGCTGGTGTAGCCCTGCCAGATCTCGCTGTCGCGGGCTTCGAGCAGGTCGCGCGTGTTCAGGCTGTAGTCGCTGACCAGCGTCGCCGGGTCGGCGACGAAGCCGCGATCGTATCTCGCCTCGTAACCCGTCACGCCCACGTAGCTCGCCGTGCCCAGCATGAGCTTGACGTTGCCGCCGGTGATGTCCTCGGTGAAGGCGTCGCGGACGAGCCGCGTCGGCGTGTCGGGGAGCTGGTCCACGGTATAGCTGCGGCCGGGTTCGAACGCCAGGTGCTCGTCCAGCCAGGCGTCGGTGGGACGCGGCTCCATGATCACGTACTGGTTGATCGTGCCGTCGGGGTTGAGGATGGCGTCCTTCTTCTCGCGGGAGAAGAACACGGTCGCGTGAAGGGGGCCGACCTTGCCCTCCGCCGCCACGCCCGTCAGGGCGTACTCGTGGCTGCGGCTCAGGTCCCCGCGCACCCCGATCGGCCGCTTGTTCCAGCCGAAGCCGGTGCGCCGGTACTGGATGAAGTCCGTGTTGTCCATGACCAGCCCCTGGCCGAAGGCGACACGGTAGTTGCCGAAGTACAGGCGCTTCAGATGGAAGGGCCCGAATCTCTTGTCGTTGATCCCGTAGTAGCCCTTGAACGTCTCGTGCCAGGATTCCTCGCCCATGTTGCGGTGGGTCAGCAGGCCCGCGCGGAAGCCGCCCGATAGGTTCAGGTTGATCTTGTGGGTCATGTGCGGGTCGCCCTCGGTCAGCAGGGTCGTCCCGGTGATCTCGTCGTCGTCCAGCATGTACGGGGTGTCGTAGTAGCGCACCTCGTAGTTGCCGCGCACCTGCTCGGATTCGTCCACCCGGTCCTCGTCCTGGTAGACGACGAAGTCGCGGATGTTGCGGTAGGCCCAGTAGCGCAGGCCGTCGCTGCGGCGCAGCTGGCGGTCGTTGTCGAAGCGCCCCAGGCGGTCGCGCGCCATGAGGATGTTCTTGGCGTCGACCGGGGAGACGTTCTGGAACGACTGCAGGTCGAAGAGATCGAGGTCGTTGACGTTCTTGGGCTCGCGCATCATGTCGAGGTACTCGTCGACGAGCCCCTCGCTGGCGCCCTCCTGCCCCAGGTAGTTGTTGACCTGGCGGTAGGATTCGGCCAGGCGCGCGATGCTCGCGTCCAGGGGGTCGGGCGGCAGCGTGGCGACCAGGGGTTTGAGCTCCGCCAGGACGGCGGCGGTCATGCCCTCCACCTCCATGAGGTCGTATATGCTGTCGAAGTACCGGACATAGTCCCGGTAGTCGACGATCCGGCGGGCCAGCACCTCGTCCACGGGCAGCTGGAGGACCTCCTCCAGCGACGCCCGGTTGAGGTCCACCAGCCCCGGTGGTGCGGCCAGCGCGCCGCCGACGGTCAGGACCGCCAGCAGCAGGGCCGCGAACCGGATCGTGAGGCTGCAGTTTTTCACGGTGTCTCACCGCCCCAGGCGAAGGTCATGCCGAACTGGTGGCTCGGCGAGAGGACGCCGCCGCCGGACGAGAAACCGTAGTTCACCACGAAACCCTGGTAGGCGTAGCCGAAACCGCCGGTGTACTTGCCGGGATTGGTCATCACGCCGGCGCGCAGCAGCAGGTCTCCCAGCACCGAGAACTCCACGCCGCCGTGATACTGGGTCTCCCCGTCGATCGTGTTCTCGAACTCGAAGGTGGTCGTCACGCCGTCGTAGGGCAGGTACGCGATGCCGCCGTGCAGGCGCGAGGTCAGCTCCTCGTTGTCGAGTCCGATCTGGGGGTTGTTCATGTTCTTGACCAGCACGCCGATGCGCGTGCGCCGGTGCAGCGTGACCAGCAGGCCGACGTCGAAGCCGGCGACGATGTCTTGGCCGGGGTCGAAACCGGAAACGGTCTTGCCGAACTCCAGGCTGTACAGGTTCAGCGCCGTCCCGAAGCTCACCGCGGAATGGAGATCCTCGTAGAGCATGATGCCGTGGGCGAGGGTGTAGGTGATCTCCTTCTCCAGCGACACCTCCTGGTACTCGACGGCGAAATGACGGATGCCGAAGCCGAAGTTGCCCAGGCGCGGTGTGCCGGGGATCACGCCGCCCAGGTACATCTGCTCGTTGAAGCCCAGGCCGTAGGGTTTGACGTAGCTGTTGCCCAGGGCCACGCCCTGGATGCGCGCCAGCCCGGCCGGATTGAAGTACGGGGCGAAGGCGTCGTCCGCCACGGCCACGGCGGCGTCGCCCATCCCCCGCGCCCGCGGGCTGATGTCCACGTTCTCGAAAGCCGCCAGGACCGGCCCCGCGAGGAGGCACAGAGCCAGGACGGCGGTTGTCGCAACGATTCTCCGTTTCATCCCTGACTCCTCCTAGTTGCTCAGCCGCGTGGCCACGACGGCGGGCGCGGTCTTTTCGACGCGCGCTCCGCTCTTCTTGTCCGTGACTTGCAGGTGAACGATGTACATGCCTGCCTTGACCAGTTCGAAAACGTCGTTGCGGCCGTCCCAGGGCTCGCTCGACGGAAAGTCCAGGTCCGTGGATGGGTTGTAGTCGAAACGGCTGTCGAGGAGAATGCGCACCAGGCGCCCCTCCAGATCGAATATGCGCAAGACCGTCTCGGAGTTCGCCGCAGTGGTGAACACGATGTCGAAGGTCTCGTTATGCAGAGGTATGAACGTCCTGGGCGGCACGCGCAGCGTGACGCCCGCGGTGCCCTCGGCCTGTACCGCGAAGGCCGGATCGGCCGTCGCGACCTCCCAGGTCGTCGTCAGGTTCTCGCTGGTCTCGTCCGCGCCCTCGAAGCCGTTGGCGCCGGTCTGGACCTCGGTGCCCTCGTCGAAGTCGATGCGGGTGTACGATTGCAGGTGGGCGTGCTCGGTCATGAAGGGATCCGGGTAAACAGCTTCGGAAGCGTAGGTGCTGGCGCCGTTGGTGCGTCCCTGCTTGCTCGCGGTGTAGCTGTTGCCGTTGCCCCAGATGAAGATGTCGATATCTACCACCAGGTCGGAAACGCCGTCCCAGTAGAAGAGCACGACGATCTCGCCGTTGATGTAGGTGCCCATGTCGCTGAGGTTGGTCAACGTAGGCGCGCCGTCGCCGTCGATGCTGCCGGGAAAGACCTCTTCCATGTCAGGCACGCCGTCGGCATTGTCGGCGTCCTCGAACATCTCGTAATGGGGCAGCTTCGTGGTCGTCTCGTCGCTGAAGACCTCGCTGAAGGATCCGCTGCCGGGCATCGACACGGTTATGTACGCGCCGGCGGGCAGGACCGCGTCGTCGGGGAACCTGGCGGTGAAATCGCTGAAGGCGCCGCCGCCGACGGTGGCCTGGGTGGGATTGCCCCGCGGCAGGTTCCAGTAGGCCTGGTCCTCGTAGTAGACGGCGTCGGTCAGGTAGTAGTTCTTCAGTTCCACGTCGAAGTCGTTGGGATTGTGGATCTCGATGAACTCGGCGGTGGAGCCGAGGGTCGCGATCTCGGTCAGCAGCAGCCGCGCCAGGCCCTCGCCGGCGACGATGATCTCGACGGTATACGCCTCGACCGTGCCGGGCGCGCCTTCGGGCCAGACGGCGGTCTCGCCGCCCGCCCCGGCCACACTCACGTACCAGACGACCTCGGCATTCTCGGCCTGGCCGGGAATCACGCCGCTCCAGGTGCCGTTGCCGTTGTCGGTGCAGGCCACATCCTGGTAGGCGCCGGCGTCCACCGCGTAATGGAGAGTGACGGTCGACACGTCCGCCGTACCGGTCACCGACACTGTGACCGTGGCGTCCTCGTCGGGCTGCGGGCGCGCCGGCGATAAGCTGGCTCCGGTGACCGCCAGATCGATCACCCCGTAAGCGCCCGGCGTGCCGTCGGCCGCCTGCCAGGTCGTGTTCAGCGGCTCGCTGGTCTCGTCGTGGCCCAGCGACCCGTTGCCGCCGCTGGTGGTCTCGCCGGTCTCGTCGAGGGCGAGGCGCTGGAAGCTGCCAAGGATCTCGTGGGCTGCGGTGAAATCATCCTGGTTGGCCAGGGGCGTGTCGGGCGCGTAGGTCGAGGCGCCGATGGAGTAGCCGGACTTGTCGACGCGCGCGCTTGTGCTCTCGCCCCAGAAGAACATGTCTATGTCGGTGACCAGGTCGCTGGCACCGTCCCAGTAGTAGAGCACGACGATCTCGGCGCCGTTGGAAAGCGTGGCGTTGGTGCCGTCCGCGTTGTGCAGGCTGCCGGCAAAGAGCTCGCGCATGTCGGCGCGCAGGTCCAGATCCGGCATCATGCCCCAAACGCCGTTGAAGACGTCGGCGCCGGCCAGCGAGACGGTCAACGCCTCGCCCGGCTCGATCACGGCGCCGCTGGGGAAGCGGGCGTGGAAGTCGAAGAAATCGCCGCCGCCGACGGTCGTCTGGGAGGGGTTGCCCTCGGGCAGCCGCCAGTAGCCCTGGTTGCCGGTGAGGTAGCAGGCGTCGGTCAGGTAGTAGTTGCCTAGATTCACGGTCTCGGCCGTCGGGTTGAAGATCTCGACGAACTCGTGGTCGCTGCCCTGCACGCAGACCTCGGTCAGCAGCAGGTGCGGCGGGTAGTCGCCGGGACCGGGCGCCTCGGCGACCGTGTAGCCGGCCAGGTCCGCGGGCGCGCCTGCGGGCCAGACGGCCGTGCCGCCCTGGTCGTCCGCGGCGTCCACGTAGTACTCGACCACGGTGTCCAGGGCGAAGCCCGGGATCGTGGCGCTCCAGGTGCCGTCCAGGTTGTCGGTCATGGCGAGGCCGGTGAAGACGCCGCCGTCGGTGCGGTAGTACAGGTCTACGCTGGTCAGCGTCTCCTGGGCCACGATCGAGGCGGTGACCAGCACCGTGTCGTCGGGTTCGGGGGCGTTGGGCGCGCGGGTCACGCCGGTGATGTTCAGCACGCTGCCGCCGTAGGATCCGGGAGTGCCCGTGGCGGCGAGCCAGGTGGCAGTAAGCGGCTCGCCCGTCTCGTCGTGGCCGGCCGGACCGTTGCCGCCGCTGGCGGGCTCGCCGGTCTCGGCGTCGTCCAGGCGCTGGAAGCTGCCGCCGATCTCGTGTGCCGCGGTGAAATCGTCCTGGCTCGCGAGCGGCGTGTCGGGCGCGTAGGTCGAACCGCCGATGGAGTAGCCGGTCTTGTCCACGCGCGCGCTGGTGCTCGTTCCCCAGAAGAACATGTCGACATCCGTCACCAGGTCGCTGATGCCGTCCCAGTAGTAGAGCACGACGATCTCGGCCGAGTTGGACAGGGTGGCGTTGGTGCCGTCCGCGTTGTACAGGCTTCCGGGGAAGATCTCGCGCATGTCTGCGCGCAGGTCCAGGTCCGGCATCATGCCCCAGACGCCGTTGAAGGCCGTGCTGCCGGCCATCGAGATGGTCAGGACCTCGCCGGGCTGGATCATCGCCCCGTCCGGGAAGCGGGCATGGAAGTCGAAGAAGTCGCCGCCGCCCACGGTCGTCTGGGAGGGGTTGCCCTCGGGCAGCCGCCAGTAGCCCTGGTTGCCGGTGAGGTAGCAGGCGTCGGTCAGATAGTAGTCGCTCAGATCCACGGCCTCGCCGGTCGGGTTGTAGATCTCGACGAACTCGTGGTCGCTGCCGGAGACGCAGACCTCGGTCAGCAGCAGGTGCGCGGGGCCGTCGCCGGGATCGACCGGCGGCAGCACCGTATACGACACGAAGTAGAACGGGGCCGCGTTGGGCCAGGTGTCGGCGCCGCCGCTCTCGCCGCCGACGCTCGCCCACCAGTCCACGACGGTGTCGCGGGACTGGCCGGGGATCGTGGCGCTCCAGGCGCCGCCGCCCTGATTGCTGGCGCCGACGCCCTGCCACGCCCCGCCGTCGGCCCGCCAGTAGATGGACATCTCGTCGGCCGCGTTCGACGGCGGCGACAGCACCGTGATCCCGATCGTCACGGCCGCGTTCTCGTACTGGGGCGCGGTCGCGGGCGCCGCGGCGGTGATGACCGGTGCGGCGATGGTCGTCGCCCCGCCGGCCGGCGGGGCCGTGGCGGCGGTGATCGCCCAGGTCACGGACAGGTTCTCGCTGGTCTCGTCGTGGTCCTCGCGACCGTTGCCGCCGGCGAGGATCTCGTCGCCCTCGTCCAGGTCGATACGCTCGTTGGCCTCGGAGAAATCGTGCACGGCCATGGGGTCCTGGCTGCCGACGGCGGTGTCGGGCAGGTAGGCGCTTGTCGCCGTGCCGGAATCGGGGCCGTCGATCACGACGCTCGACTTGTCGACGCGCGGGGCCGTGGCGCCCCAGGTCAGGTAGTCGATGTCCTGGACCAGGTCGGCCGCGCCGTCCCAGAAATAGAGCATCAGCGTCTCGGCGTCGTCCAGCCAGCCCGGGCTCGGCGGCGTGTTGCCGGCGGGATTGCCCAGGCCGTACGCGATGCCGCCGGGGCGGGCCTCGACCAGCTCGGGCACGCCGTCGAGGACCAGCCCGTCCTCGAAGAGCTCGTAGTCGGGCAGCACGCCGAACACGCCTTGAAAGTGGGTGCTGCCCGCGAAGGAGACGACGATCGTCTCGCCGGGGGTCAGCAGCGCGCCGTCTGGAAAGCGGGCGTTGAAGTCACCGTTCGTGCCGCCGCCGCCCCGCCCGGCGCCCATGACAAGTTCCCAGTAGGGTGCACCGGCCAAGGTGGCGTCGGTGAGGTAGTACCGCGACAGGTCGGCGGTAGCCGCGGTCGGGTTGTGGATCACCACGTACTCGCTACCGATCTGCGGACTGATGCGCGTCTTGACGACCACCTTGGTCAGCAGCAGGTGGTCGGCCTGGGCCTGGGCGCCGGTCGCCGCCAGCCCGCAGGCCAGCAGAACACCGAGCAACCCGAGGGCGCGCTTGGACCTGAGCTTCTTTAACATCTGGCCTTACTCCCTTGCGGTGGGACGGATAAGGGGCGTGTGCAGCCCCGGAAAAATACTCACAAAGTCGGGGCGCCAACGATACCCCACGGGACCTGCGATCGCAACAGGGGAAAATCGGACGGCTCGTACCTCCGGGCAGGTTCGCGGAAGCTCCCGTATCGCGGACCGGATCGGCGATGACGACCCCGGCGGCGGCGTTCGCCAGGGTGCGCGGGATCAGTCCAGCGAGAGCGCGATCCCGCAGGTGGAGAAGAAGACGAGGCTCAGCTCCGGATCGCCGAAGGACCAGTCGAACAGACCGGTTACGTTGACGGCGGTCCAGATACCGAGGGCGGCCGCAATCCAGACCGGACGCAGCGGCGGACCGCGGCTGGCATGGCGACCGAACACCTGGCGCCGCCGCCACAGGCGCACACCCAGCGCGAGCATGAACCAGGTCCCCAGCGCCAGCCCCGGCAGGCCCCAGATCACCGCCAACATCACGGGATTCGAATGCAGGTGCCGCAGCGCGACCTCCTTGCCGCCGAGCAGGAACACGGGCGAATACTCCGTCAGGTTGCGGTCGCCGACGCCGGTCACCGGGTGCGCCTTGACCAGGTCCCAGCCCGTCTCCCACAACGCGAAACGCTGGACGTTGGTGCGGAAGGTCGGATCGACCATGGTGCGCAGACGTTCGCGATAGGCGTCGGGACCCAGCACGAAGAGCAGGACGACCACCGCGGACAGCAACAGGACCAGCCGCTTGCGACGCAAGGCGACGGTCACGGCCGCGCCGATCACGAATCCCAGCCAGGCGCTGCGGCTCTGGGTCATGACCAGCGCCGCCAGCAGGGGGGCCATCGACACCGAGGCGAGGATCCGCAGCCATACGCCACGACCGTGGATCACGAAGGCCAGGGCCGTCACCGCGGCGCACATCACCAGCCAGCTGCCGGTCATGGTGCTGTGCTGGATCATCGTGATGCGGCGCGTGAAGTCGCCGGGCGGCCAGGCCTGGGTCACGATGGTATAGACGCAGTTGATCACCGCGCCCGCGAGCACGGCGACCAGCATGGCGGCCCGCCGGCGCTCCCCGCGAACGTACCAGGCGCACAGCCACAGGGCGGTGAAGAGGTAGAAACGGCGCGCGAAGATCAGGCTCTCGTCCGGCCGCGGGGAAAAGGGGATCATCGCCAGCGCCCAGACCACCAGCAGCAGCGCCGGCAACTCGATGCGGGTGGGGACTGGACGGTCCTTGCCCAGGAGCCACCTCACCAGCGCCCCCAGCAACACGATGCCCAGCAGGATCTGGCTCACGGCCACCGACAGCTGCGCGGCCAGCGCCATCAACACCAGGGCGCCGAAGACCGGCCCGTCACCCCGCAGCATGTCGCGCCAGCCTGTCACGTCCACCTCCCAAAAATGGGGATCACTCCGGTCAGAGTGATCCCTCGGCGCCTTTCGGGCAACCGTTATAACGCGACGGCGGCGGCCACCTTGTCGGCCAGGCCCAGGAACGCCTCGCGGGACGGGCTGTCGCCGGCCACGACCACGGGGGTGCCGCTGTCACCCCCCGCCCTGGTGTCGGGATCGAGGGGTATCTCCGCCAGCAACGGCAGGCCGAACTGCCGGGCGACCGCGGCGCCGCCCCCCTTGCCGAAGATGTAGTAGGACTTGTCGTTGTCCGGGCAGTGGAAGTAGCTCATGTTCTCGACCACGCCGACGACGGGCGTGTCGACCTGGCCGAACATCTGGATGCCGCGGCGCACGTCGGACAGGGCCAGCTCCTGGGGCGTTGTGACCATCACCACGCCGTCGACGGGCACCTGCTGCACGAGGGTGAGCTGAGCGTCGCCGGTGCCGGGCGGCATGTCGATCACCAGGTAGTCGAGATCTTCCCACATCACGTCCTTGAGGAACTGGCGCACCGCGGCCATGACCATCGGGCCGCGCCAGATCACCGCCTGGCCCTCGGGAACCAGCATGCCCATCGACACGCATTGCAGGCCGAGCGCCTGGACCGGCACGATACCCTCGCCCTGGACGACCTGGGGCGTTTCGGAAGTGCCAAGCATGGTGGGCAGCGACGGACCGTAGATGTCCGCGTCCATCAAGCCGACCCGGTGTCCCCTCGCCTGCAACGCCAGCGCCAGATTCACCGCGACGGTGGACTTGCCCACGCCGCCCTTGCCGCTGGCCACGGCGATGATGCGCTTGACGCCGGGCAGGCTCTGGCGGTCCTGCCAGGGGTCGGGATTGGCCGGGCCATGGGACGGGGCCTGCGCCTGCTCCCGGGATTCGTGCACGTCCACGCTGGCCTTCGCCACGCCGGGCAGCGACAAAAGCTTCTCGCCGACCAGCTTGGCCACGGCATCGATGGTTTCCTGCTTCTCCGAGGTGTGCTTGATGACGACCGTCACGTCGCCGCCGTCCACCTGGATGTCGTCGACGAGGTCGATCTTGACGATGTCGACCTTGGTGCCGGGCACGAGCACCTCGCGCAGGGCCACGCGAACCGTCTCGGGGCTGAGATTGTGATCGGACACGGGCAAGCCTCCGTAGTATGTTGAGCGCTGCGCGGACGGCCGCGCGGAAAGGAACACGTGCGAAAGCTAACGGCAGCCATGATCGTTCGCAACGAGGAAGACGCGCTGCCCGCCTGCCTGGACAGCCTGGCCGGCGTGGCGGACGAACTCGTGGTGATCGACACCGGCAGCGACGACGGCACTCCCGCCCTGCTGTCCCGAGAGGCCGCTGCGGACCGTTTCGAGCGGGTCGAGGTCGGGCGCTCCGGTTTCGGGGGCTTCGGCGCCGCCCGCCGCCTTTCGCTGGACGCGGTGCGGACCGGCTGGGTGCTGTGGATCGACGCCGACGAGCGTCTCACGCCCGGATTGCGCCGCGAGCTGAGCCGCCGCCTGGACGACGGCACGATCGACGAGAACGACCTGTGGCGCATTCCCTTCGACACCTACGTGCTCGGACGGCGGATGCGCTGCCGCGAGCTGGAGGGACAACGGCGCGCGCGGCTCTTCCGCGCCGGCGCCGCCGCGTTCTCCCCCTCGGCGGTGCACGAAGGCCTGGTTCCGGCCGCGGGAGCGAAAACAGGCGACCTGGCCGGCCGGATCGAACATCACACCATGACCTCGTGGCGCGGCTATCTGCGCAAGACGGCGCTCTACGCCCGGCTCGAGGCCGGCTCGCGCTCGCGCGCCTACGCCGTGGTCCACATGCCGGTGGCGTTCGTCGCCACCTTCTGGCGCCAGTACGCGTGGCGGGAGTGCTGGCGGGACGGACGGGCGGGCTTCGTCTGGGCCTTCACCTCGGGGCTGGGGGCGATACTGCGGGACTGGCGGACGCTGACGCGGTGACGCTCCTGGTCCTTCGGAGGAAGGAGGAAAGCCCCGGGCCGATCCGCCGGCCCCAAGCCCCGTATCCCGGCCATATTGACCCCATACGGCGTAATCCTGTACGATGATCACGTACTCGATCGCGAAGGGGGGAGGCCATGTTCAACATTCGCCACGCCCGAGGTGACCATCACCGCGGGTCCGTCTGGCTCTTGTGCGTCATTCTCGCCGTTCTCACGCCGCCGGGGTCCTCTTTCGGCGACCCGTACGTCCACACGATCGTGATTGACGGCACGAACGATTTCAACTCCGGCGATATTTTCACCTCGACGTCCGGGAGCTACACGGCCTACCTGACATGGGATGCGACTCACTTCTACATCGGTTGCGAGGGCCCCGACGTCGGCGCCAACGACCCGCAGCGCCGGCTGCTGGTCTACATCGATCCCGGCCCCGGTCCGGGCGCGGCGTCCGGACTGATCTACAACACGCAATCACCGTCGTTCAGCGACATCCTGCCGAAGTATCACTTCGCCTGGCAGACGAGCGGGGCCTCGCAGTTCTGGGAATGGACCGGATCGTCCTGGTCGACGACGACGGATCCGTCGAGCTTCGCCGTGTCGGGCAACTTCGTCGAGCTGTCGCTGCCGCTGGGCGCGGTGGACGATCCGACCACGTTCGGTCTCGCGATGTTCATGATCAACGAGGCCTCCCTGTTCGAGTGGACCTACGCCGGCATGCCCGACGACGCTTTCACCGACGGTTACGATCCCGATGTCATCACCCATTTCGCGGGCAACCTCTCGTCCTCCCTGCCGCCCAACCAGTCGGGTATCCTGGGAACCGTCGTGATCGATGCCGAACCCGACACGCCGGCATTCCCGTGGCAGATGACCGGCCCGGACAGCTACCTGGCGACGGGCGCCGGCGACAGCACCCTGATCGATCTCGCGCCGGGCTCGTACACGGCCACCTGGCTGGCAGCCGCCGGCTGGCAGGCGCCGGAACCCGAGACCCAGACCTTGGTCGAGGGAGGGGTGCTGACCTTCGTCGGCAGCTACGGCGCCGTGCCGTCCTTCACGAGCATCGCGGACATTCCCGGCGACCAGGGCGGCCGCGTGCGGCTGGTCTGGAACCGGGTCGCCCACGACGATCCGCTGGACCCCGTAGTCGTGACCGCCTACGAGGTCTACCGCCGCGACGACACGGGTCTCGAATCGCCAGGGAGCGGTTTCGCGGACAAGCTGGCCGGCTGGGACTGGGTGGACAGCGTCCCGGCCCACGGCGATCCCGTCTATCAGTTCGTCGCACCCACCCTCTGCGACTCGACGATCACCTGGGGCATGTGCTGGTCGGTGTTCCTGCTGCGGGCCGTGACCGCCGATCCCTACCTCTTCTACGCCTCGGCGCCGGACAGCGGCTATGCGGTGGACAACCTGCCGCCGAACGCGCCGTCCGGCTTCGCCGTGGCCTACGGGAACGGGAACGATCTTTCCTGGGAACCAAGCATCGACACCGACTTTCGCTACTTCAAGGTGTACCGCGGCACAACTCCCGGCTTCGAGATCGACCCGGAGCATCCCCTGCACACGACGATCGACGAGGCCTGGACGGACGCGACCGGCACCTACGACCATCACTACCTGATCACGGCCGTGGATTCCGCAGGCAACGAGAGCCCGCTCGCCGCGCCCGCCACCATGACGGGCGCGGGCGGCGGCAGCACGCCGCCGACCACTCGTTTGCGGCAGAACGTCCCGAACCCGTTCAACCCGGCCACGACCATCGCCTTCGATCTCGCCCGCGAGACGCGGGTCGAGCTGGCGGTCTACGACCTGTCCGGGGGCCTGGTGCGGCGATTGATGGACGGTGAGACGCTGGACGCCGGCACGCGCAGCCTGCTGTGGGACGGCCGCGACGACGCCGGTCGCCTGGTCACGACCGGGATCTATCTCCTGCGCCTGATGGCGGGAGAGCGGTCCGACTCCCGACGCATCGCCCTGATCAGGTGATTCGCGCAACTCGCACCCCGAAGCCGGGGGAGGCGCCATGCGTCTCCCCCGGCGCGACATCGTCCGTGATGCGTCACCGTACCAGCACCAGCTTGCCGCTCTCGATCGCCGCCCCTGCCCTCAGGCGCGCGAAGTAGACGCCGGACGGGACCTTGCGGCCGGCCGCGTCGCAGCCGTCCCAGGTCACCCGATGGGTTCCTGCGGTCCGCGACCCGGCCGCCCGGGAACGTATCAGCCTCCCGCCCAGATCGACCACGGACAGCGCCACGTCCCGCTCCCGGTCCAGCACGAAAGAGATGGCCGTACACGGGTTGAAGGGGTTGGGATGAGCGGCGAGACGGCAAACGGCCGCGGGCGGCGCGTCCCCCACGCCGCTGGAGGCTTCGCAGGGCGGCAGGTTTTCAACGTCCTCTGGACACCGACGCGAAGCCCCAGACCGACAGGCCGCCGGCGACGAACGTCCCCACCCACGAGACCCACATGGGCAGATCGCAGCCCCCGAATACGAACGGCCACGAGCATACGATCCTCAGCAGGTGCCCGAATGACACGAGGGCGAAAATCGTCGCCGCCACGGTGGCGAAGGTTCTGCTTCCCATGATCCCACCTCCGGTTCGCAGACCGCTATCAGGGTACGCCACCACATTTGACCTGGAAAGCCTCGTCCATGAAATTGATTGTCATGTCGGATTGATATGGTATTGATTGTCGCCAAGCGCACGCATTTCGCTCCCGCGCACGAAGGGGAACAAGGAGGTAGACATGAAGCCCATGACAATTGGACCCACATTGATCCTGGCCGCGCTGATCCTGCCGGCGTTCGCGTCGGCCGTCACGATCACTTTCGACTTCACCGCCGACTTCACGGATATGGCCGACCACTGGCCGGATCTCGACGGCTGGGTGGGGACGGCAGACGACCTGATCGACGGCGGCCTGTCGCCCGTGAACGGATCCGCGCCCAACCCGGGCACGTACGCGTACAACGCCTTCGACTTCGACAGCGGGCTGACCGACGACGGCATGCCCGCCGGCTACAACGCCATCACGTTCATCACCGGCAGCCCCGAGGTGGACCTGGACGTGGCGCGGGGACTCTCCCCGCTGGAGCCGCTCTTCACCGAGCTCCACGTGACGTCGGGCACCGAGCCCTTCTTCGGCCACGGCCCCTTCACCGCCCAGTTCACGAACATCACCGCCGGCGACTACGACCCGTCGACCGGCGCCATGACGCTCACGACGGACTTCTCCGCCGACCTGAACGGCTCGGAGGACACCTCGCTGGGCCTGACGATCACGGGCGAGGCCTGGGTGATCGAGGACGGGGATTACGGCACGGCAACCGGCCACGCCTACCTGGACGACGTGGTGATCCCGCTGGCCCAGGCCGCGGACGCGACGCGGGTGCTGTACGTGAAGGGATCGGGGATCATTCCCGTCGCGGAGGGCTTCTCCTGGGGACAGATGCCCTTCGTGGCCTGCATCGTGGCCCTGGACGACTCGAACGTGTCCCAGGAGTCGTCGACCTGGGGCGGCGTGAAGGCGCTGTACGGTGCGCGCTAGGACTCGATCTGGAAATCCGGACTGCCGGATCCCCGGCGGGACCCGGCAGTCTGGTTCCGGGACGGTCCGCTAGTTGTGAGTCGCACTGAAACGGATGACGAAGCTGGCGCCCGACCAGTTCTCGTCTATGTCGCCGTCGGGCACCGAGTGGTAATTGAATCCGCCGGCAACGCCGAGTCCCCAGCTATCGCCCACCCACCATTCCTTGCCCAGGGTAACGTCCATGACCATGCCGTTGTCCGTCTCGCCAACGAGACTACCGGCATCGATCGACAGTTTGCCGATGCCCAGGGAAGCCGAAAGATAGATATTCGACGGCATGAAGAAATACGTAAAACCCCCGCCGATCGCGGTCAGATCCACATCCGCGTTGACCTGACCGGATCCGAGGCCCGTGATGGACAAGTCGGGGTCGCTCATCAGCCAGCCGAATAAAGTTCCGTGCAGGGCCAGGTTGGGAGAGACGATCCCGCCGATGGCGAAATTCAAATCACCGGCGCTGCCGGAGAATTCCGCCTTGCCACTCCCGGATTCGAGTGTCGAGGTGGCAGATCCTCCACCTGCCGACAGCCGCAAGAACAAACCGCCGTCGTGGGCACGCGGACTGGCCATGACCGCCGAGGAGCCGAGCAACGAGACGAGGAGAACCGTTGCCATCAGTACCGGCACCATGGAATTCGATCTTTTCACGAAATCCCCCTCTCGTCAGTTGATCGTACGCTTGGCCGACCCATCGCTGATATCCACCAAGCCCGACAGGGCGCCGGGCGTCGAATCCGTGTTGTCATCGATATTGTACGGTAGCATCCAAAAAACGGATGCGTCAACAGGCGATCGGGTGATCTCCGGCTCCAACAGCCCGGACGCCAAATGACGGCCGGATCGCGCCGGGGACCCGGCCTCGAATCACAGGTTGTAGCCCATCCCCAGTATCTTGCGGCACTTGGGGCAGCAATAGACGCGATGCGTGGAGAACCACCCGTTGTCCACCATCACCAGGCGCTCCAGCTGCGCCTCGCAGAACGGGCAGACGGGCTTGATGTCCTTCTTCTCCACCTTGATCATGATCTCTCCTTCCGCCGGGATCCCGCGGTCCCCGGCAACCTCGAAGACGGTCTTGCAACCCCGATCCTCGATGAGCGTAATCCACGGAGCCGCGTCGGCATACACCGAAAACCGGCGCCACGGAACCCGTCACCCGGAGCGTCCGCCATGAAACACCTGTCCCGGTTCGTCCTCGCCGCGATCTTCCTCGCCGCCGCGTCCGGCCTGGCGAGCCAGGCCGCGGGACCCTCCGCGCCGGTGGTGCGCAACGGCGCCGTGCCGGCCGAAGGGCTGCAGGTCGTCCAGCTGGAGGAATTGTGGCGCGCCGGCGGCGAGGACGACGAGATCATCTTCGGACACATCTTCCGCGCGGAGGGGGACGCGGACGGGAACGTCTATCTGCTGGATACCCAGCTCAGCGAGGTGCCGGTGTTCTCGCCCGGGGGCGAGCACCTGAAGACCCTGAGCCGCGAAGGCGAGGGTCCGGGCGAGACGCGCTCGCCCGTAGATCTGACCATGCTGCCCGACGGCAACCTCGGGATCCTGCAGCGCTTCCCGGGCATGATCGTCAAGATCGACCTGGAGGGCGCGCCCCTGGGCAACATCACGATGGGCGAGGCGTCGGAAGGCGGTTTCCACTCCCTCTACACGGGGCGGTGCAAGGGTGAGAACTTCATGATGGTGGGCCAGTATGCGACCATGGGCGACAACATGCAGACGCGGACCTGGTTCGCCTCGCGCTACGACGCCGCGGGCAACGAACTGGTCAAGCTGTGGGAACGCTCGTGCGTGATCGACTTCAGCCGGCCCGTGATCCGCGAGCTCGAGATCCTCGATCCGGCCATGTTCGCCTCCACGCCCGGACCCGACGGCCGCGTCTACATCGCGCCGCACCACGACGACTACGCCATCAGCGTCTACTCCCCCGAGGGCGGACTGGTCCGGGTGATCGAGCGCGAATTCGAGCCGCGCAGGCGATCCGACCTCGAGACTGGACGTGTCCTGGCCGTGTTCGACGTGTGGGCGGGCCGCAACCCCGCCGGCCTGGAGAGCGAGGTCGAGGGCATGGCCGCCGCGATCTCCAACCTCTACGTGGACGACGACAACCGCCTGTGGGTCGAAAACAGCCGCAGCGGCGAGACCGGCCCCGACGAGGCCTTCCTGACCTTCGACGTCTTCGACGCGGACGGACGTTTCCAGAGACAGGTGGCCCTCGTCTGCGAAGGGGATCCGCTGGACGACCGGCTCTTCTGGACGCGCGACGACATGGTGGTGCTGGTCAAGGGCGCCGTACCGGCCATGTACGCCAGCATGGCCGGCGGCGCGGCCGACAACGAGGAGGAGGCCGAGCTGGACGAGATGGAGGTCGTCTGCTACCGGATACCCCGGTAACCGGAATTGGACCACCGCCTGCTGGATGTGTTATCATTACCGGCGGCCATCCACGCATCCCGGAGGAGCACCTTGCGCAAGACCGCCCGTCTGTTCGGCGTCCTGGTCGTGTTGACCGCCTCGGCCGCCCACGGATCCCCCCCTCCCACCACTTTGCAGGCCGCCTTCGAGACGGCCGTGGCCCAGGGCGGCTACGACCGCTACCTGGCGCTGGAGACGGGACGGGTCTACACGGGCGGGCTGCTGATCGGCCCCACCTGGGACGAGGACCGCACGCTGTTCATCGACGACGAGCTGGGTCTCGACGTCATGATCGAGGGCAACGGCGCGATCCTCGACCTGCAGGGACAGCAGATCTGCATCTCATTCTGCGGCAACAGGCTCGACATCCAGGACTGCATCGTCCTCGACGGCGGCGTGCGCTACCGCGGCGACGTGGCGCTGGACATCGACCGCATCCCCGAGGGCTCGGTCACCTACTGCACCTTCTTCCGCCCCCACGACTACGCGGTGCGGCTGGAGGGCGCCGGTGCGGGCGTGATCTGCGAACGCAACATCGTGGTGGACGCCGTCGATACGGGGCCTGACGGGCTGATCTGGAGCGGGATCACCGGCGAGAACCTGCCTACAGGCCTGGCCTTCGGTCTGTCGGTGCAGATCGGCTCCTACGGCATGCCGGCGGTACGGGACAACTGGACCTGGTTCCGCGACGGCACAACCAACGCCGAGCTGCTGCGCCACTACTGCCTGCTCTGCGAATACGGCTGAACGATTCCCGCCCCGTGGGACGAGGCCGGTGCGGCCCCGTACAACAACATCGTCGGCGACGACCCGGGGCTGGTCGATCCCGAGGGCGGCGACTTCCATCCCTTGCGCGCCATCGGCTACGGCTCGCGCATCGTGCCCGACCCGCCGGCCGGCGGCCTCCGGGACGATCCTGGCCGCATGCCCGCCCGATCGCTGCCGCCCGCGCGGCAGGGCGCCACCACCCGCGCCGGCGGCACGATCTCCGTCGACACCGTGTGGGATGCGGCGATCGTCAGCGTCACCGACGACATCACCATCACCAACGACGCGCTGTTGACCGTCGTCCCCGGCGTCAGGATCGAGTTCGCGGGCTACTTCGGCATCCTGGTCGTCGACGGCGCCATCCAGGCGGCGGGCAAGGCGGACAACCCGATAACCTGGACCACGAGCTATCCGGAAGCATTCGACGAGAGCCAGTCCACCGCCGGCTGCTGGAACGGGATCACGTTCCTGAACCTCCCCGCCGGCGCGCCCGAGTCGTACCTGCGCTGGTGCGTCCTGGAATACGCCAAGGCCGTCCCCGGCCTGGGACTCGACGGCGACGGACCGCGCGTGGGGGGCCGGGCCTTCGACGGGGCCGGCGGTGCGCTGCGCATCGTGGGCAGCTCGCGGGTCGAGGTGATGGGGTGTAGGATTCGCCGGAACTGCGCCGATCGCGGCGGCGCCCTGGCTGTCCACTACGGCGGCGCGCCGGTCGTGATGAACTCGCTGCTGCTGGACAACGTGAGCTGGAGTCGCGCGGGGGCGGTCTTCGTCAGCTACGCGTATCCGGTATTCTGGCACGACACCCTGACCCTCAACCGTTGCGTCAACCCGGAGATGTTCGACCGTACCGCCGGCGCCGTCGATCACTTCCACGGCAAACCCCTGTATACCGGCTGCGTGATATACGCCAACCAGACCAACCACCACGAGCACCACGAAGTGCTCGAGCCCAAGGCCTACTACACGCGCTATTGCGACATCGCCGGATTCGGGGAGGGCGTCGGCTGCCTGGACCAGGACCCCCTGTTCGTGACCCACGGCTCGGGCCGCCTGAGCGCGGGCTCGCCCTGCCGCAACGCCGGATCGTACCTGCTCGCGGAGCAATGGCTGCCCGAGGTCGACCTTGACGGCTTCCCGCGGCGGGAAGGCCCCGAGGTGGACATGGGTTGCTACGAGTTCACGCCCGTCTCGGCGGCGGACGTGGCTACGCCGGTCCTGGCGTCCGATCCCCGCGCCTGGCCCAATCCCTGCAACCCCTCCACGACGGTGCGCTTCAGGATTGAGCGGACCGGCCGCGCGCGCCTCTGCATCCTCGACCAGCGGGGCCGACTCGTGCGCACGCTGGTCGACGGCGAGTTGCCGGCCGGTGAGCTCGGTGTGGAGTGGAACGGCCTGGACGACGGCGGGCGCGGCGCGGCGTCGGGCACGTACGTGATCAGGCTGGATAACGGCGGCCGGACCCGCACGGGTTCGTTGACGCTGGTCAGGTGATCACGGGGCCGCGTCGAACTCGCTGCGGTACTTCACGACGCCTTCGATGCCCGCCATGGCGTCCTGGTCGTAGACGACGGCCATGAAGGCTTCGCCGGGTACATCCTCCCACTGGCAGGTCAGACCGAGCCGCGAGGCGATCTCGAAACCGAAGCGCGGGTAGAAATCCGGATGCCCGAGCACGATCACGAACGGACAGCCGCGCGTCTTCAACTCGGACAAGCCGCGCTCGACCAGCAGGGAGCCGATGCCCTGCCGCTGGCGCAGGGGCGCCACGGCCATGGGCGCCAGTCCCATTCCGACGATGGTCTGGCCCTCGGCCTCGATCCGGGCGGGCGTGAACAGGATGTGTCCGACGACCTGAGCGTCGTCCTCGGCGACCAGGGAGAGGGCGTCGGGGCAGGTCAGGCGCAGCCTGTCGACGAGGTCCGCCTCGTCCGGCTGCGCGAAGGCCAGCTCGTTGATCAGGCGCACGGCGGGGATGTCGGCGGGTTGCTCGGGTCTGATCAGCATGTCCGCTCCAGCATGTAGATGGTCCAGGGCGCGATTGCCGTCTCGCTCACCCAGGGGAAGGGCTCGTCGGACCGGCCCAGCGGCTTGCGCAAGTCGATCGCCGTCAGCCCTGCCGCCGCGTAGACCCTGGCGTAGTCCTCCGGCGACCAGACGATATCCTCCACCGGCCGCGCGTCCTCCACGTCCAGCATGACGATCTTCACCCGGTCGCCGCTGCGCGCCTGGCGGTTCTCGGGGAAATCCCGCGTGGAGAACGAGGCCCACTCGTTGACATAGATCTCGGGCGACGAGACCAGGTTCAAGATCCGTCCGCGGTCGGACAGGACGCGCCGCAGGTCCGAGAAGAGGGCGACCTTGAGCTCCAGGGTGGGGATGTTGTCGAAGGTGAAGGAGGAGAAGACCAGGTCGAAGGCGCCGGAGGGGAGATCGCCGAGGTTGCCATCGGGAACGAGACGGTATTCACCCTCGGGGTCGCGCTCGCGGGCGCGCGCGAGCATCTGCCGGGAGACGTCCACGCCCATCGTCTCGTATCCCAGGCTGCCCAGGAAACGGGTCGAACGTCCCGTACCGCAGCCGAAGTCCAGCGCCCGGCCGACGGTCGCGTGGCCGGCGATGAGCGCGGGCAGGTCGCGATAGGCGAGATGGTACGTGCCGGGAAACTCGAGTTTGTCGTAGGAGGCGGCCCGCACATCGTCGCCGTAGACGTTTGTGAAATCCGTCATCGCGAAGCCTCTTTGCCGTGTTGCACAACCTGTCGGGGTGTCCGAACGCCTCTAGCGTGCACGACCGTGGGTTGCGAAGCAAGGGTGAAGACAGGTGGTGTCAACCGGAGCCTATCACGATGAGCCTGCTGGCAAGCATGCGATCACCATCCCCTTCATGATGGCGACACCCACAACTTTCAATGACTTGCCGGCGGCAGATGATATCCCCAGATGCGTGATCGACTGCACGTCTGCGGTCGCCAGATCGGCCCGTTCGCTGCCGTGGTTGGTGGGCTCGCCGACATCGACGCGCGCCGGGGTGCCGCGCGGCCGCTCCAGCACGTCGGCGGACATCGCGGTGGGCAGGCCGAAGGCGAGCTCGCGCTCTATCCAGGGGGGGCTTGTGAGCCATCCCATTCCTCCTGTCACGCCGCCCCCCCCCGCACGCGTAACAGGCGGCCGATCATCCGCCCGGCGCCTCCGATCCCGTCCTCGGCCAGCGTCGCCGTGGTGGGCAACAGCACCGACGTCAAAAAAGTGCTGACGAAGAGCCCGCCCATGATCACCAGGGCCATGGAGTAGTAGTACACGCCGCCCAGCGACGGTTTCTGCACCACGATGGGCACCAGGCCGATGAGCGTGGTGACGGCCGTCATCAGGATCGGACGCAGCCGCTCGCGGCCTCCGGTGAGCATTGCCTCGGTGCGGTCCATGCCGTTGCGGCGATACTGGTTGATGTGCTCGAGCATGACGATGCCGTTGTTGACGACGATGCCGATCAGCAGCAGCAGCCCGATGGCCGCCGGCTGGTCGAAGGACGTGCCGGTCAGAAACAGCGTCCAGACGGCGCCGGCCAGCGCGAAGGGCAGCGACACCATCAGGGCCAGGGCCTGGCGCACCGACTCGAACAGGCCCGCCATGACAGCGAACACCAGCAGCAGGGCGAGCAGCAGGTTGGTCAGGAACTCCTTGGACTGCTCCTGGCGGCGCTGTTGCCAGTCGCCGAAAGTCCAGCGGTAGCCGAACGGCATCTCCAGGCCCGCCAGCGCCGCCTCGATCAGGGGCATGTACTGCTCGCTGGTGCCCTCCTCGAAGCGGGCGTTCACCCAGATGCTGGTCAGGCGGTTGTCGCGCTGGATGTTCTCGCGTCCCTCCTTCTCGACGAAGTCGGCGACCGCGGCCAGCGGCACCTTCTCACCCTCGGCCGTGAGCAGGGGCAGGTTCTGCAGCTGGGACAGGCTCTCGGTCTGTTGCTCGTCGAGGGTCAGGCGCATCTCCCGCTCGCCGTCCTCGGTGCGGAAGCGTTGCAGGCGTCGGCCGCGGTAGGTCAGGCCCACCACCTCGGCCATCTGGTCCGGCGTGACGTCGTAGCGGGCGACCAGGTCGCGGTCGGGCTGGATGTGCAGCTCCTGCTGCGCCTCCTGGTGGCGGGTCTCCACGTTCAACAGGCCCGGCACGGCCTCCACGCGCGCGACGGCCTCCTCGGCCAGGCGCATCAGCACCTCCGTGTCCTCACCCACGAGCTGGAAGCCGATGCGCTTGCCGCCGCCGTGATGGCGCCAGCCCTGGCGCTGCTCCTCAACCTCCAGCGTGACGCCGGCGATCTCGGGCAGCAGGCGGGGCAGCAGGCGGCGCAGCCTGGCGATGTTCTCCTCGTTGGCCTCGCCGTCCTCGAGGTAGATGCGCGACATGGTCCAGCGGTCGTTCCAGAAGCTGTACACGGACTGGGCCTTCATCTCCTCGCGATGCGGATCCAGCGCCGCTTCCACGACATCAACCACGGCCTCGCACCCCGCGAGGGTCATCTCCTCGCTGAAGTCGTAGCGGACCTGCACGAAGAGCTCGCTCTGGCTGGTGTCGAAATTCTTCTCCACCTTGCCGAAGGGATAGACCGCCGACGCGATCACCGCCAGGCCCACCACCGGCGCGATCCAGCGGTGGCGCAGGTTGCCGGCGAGTACGCGCTGGTAGCGCGCCTCCAGCCACAGCATGGCCCGTCCCCTGGGCCGCGGCTTCGCGCGGATGTACTTCGAGGTGGCCAGGGGGATCAGGGTCTGGCTGATGAACAGCGACGCCAGCAGCGTCAAGCAGACCGTGATGCCGAGCTCCTTGAGGTACAGATTCATCTCGCTGGGCTTGTTGAAGATCAGCGGGATGAAGACGATCACCGACGTCAGCGTGGCCGCGACGACCGCCGTGCTCACTTCGCGCGCGCCCAGGCGGGCGGCGGTGCGGCGGTCGGCGCCCAGTTCGCGGTGGCGGAAGATGTTCTCCATGACTACCACGGCGTTGTCCACCAGCATGCCGATGCCCACGATCAGGCCCAGCAGGGTGAGCGTATTGAGCGACTTGCCCTGGCTCCAGACGATGCCGCAGGTGACGATCAGCGAGAAGGGGATGCACGACACGGCCACGAAGGTCGTCGACAGGCGGCGCAGGAAGCCGAAGAGCACCAGCGAGGCCAGGATCGTGCCGAAGACGCCCGTGAACGCGAGGTCGCGCAGGGTCTTGCGGATCTCCCGGCCCTGGCTGAACCAGATCAGGAAGTTGACGCCCTCGAGTTCCGGATCGTCGTTCATGGCCGCGATGGCTCTCTCCAGCGCGTCGCAGACCTCCACGGTGTTGGCCTTCGACTCCTGCGAGACGGTCACCCCGACGGCGAAATCGCCGTCCAGGTGGCGGCCGTATTCCAGGGGCGGCTCGCGGTAGAGCACGTCGGCCACGTCGTCGACGCGCAGCCCGTCGGCGCGCAGGGGCAGGCCGCGGATCTGTTCGACCGTGGACAGGGTGCCCACGGTGCGCAGGGTATAGCGCGAATCGCCTTCGACGATCCGGCCAAGCGATTGGTCGAAGTTGCCGCCGCGCAGTATCCGGGCCACGCTGCGCACGTCGATGTTGTGCAGTTCCAGGTCCGCGATCCGTAGGTTGATGCGCACCTCGCGGGGGTTCACGCCGTCCAGGCGCACCTGCGCCACGCCGGGGATGCGCTCCAGCGGCCGGATGATCTTGCGGTCGAGCAGGTCGTAGCTCTCGGACAGGTCGCGCGGGGAGCTGAGGCGGCCCTCGAGGACGGGCATGTCGGCGTCGCGGGCGTCCCAGTTGGAGCTGACCTGGATGTCGCCCATGTCGTCCGGCAGTTCGCCCCTGATCCGATCCAGGCGCTCCCAGACGTCCACGCGCGCCAGGTGCATGTCCATGCCCCAGTCGAAGCCCAGCCGGATGCGGCCGCCGTCGGTGCCGCAGCGGGACCACATGGTCTGCAGACCCTTGACCGAGCCCAGGGCGTCCTCGACGGGACGCACGATCATGCGCTCGACCTGTTCGGGCGAGGCGTTGTCGTAGGGCAGGTTGACGAACAGTTCCGGCTCGACGATGTCGGGCATGAACGCCAGGGGCAGACGCGCCAGCGCCACGCAGCCCAGCACCACCATGCTCAGCAGCAGCATCAGCGCGGTCACGGGACGTCGTATCGCGATCTCGGGCAGGGTCACGCCGCGCCCTCCCCTTCCGGATCTTCCGGCCGCTCGGTGGCATCCACCCGCGACGGCACCGCCTGGTAGGCCGCGGGGATCACGACCAGCGTCAGCAGGGTGCTCAGCAGCAGGCCGCTGGCGACGGTGATGGCCAAGGGGGAGCGCAGCTCGGCGCCCTCGCCCCAGGCCAGGGCCATGGGGGTCAGGCCGAGGATGGTCGTCAGCGTGGTCAACAGGATGGGTCTCAGCCGGAGGTGTCCGGCGCGGATCACGGCCTCGGACTTCTCGACGCCGGCGCGGCGCAGCCGGTTGACGGTGTCGATCAGCACGATGGCGTTGTTGACCACGATGCCCACGAGCATCACCGCGCCGATCAGCACGATCACGGTGACGGTCGTGCCGGTGATCAGCAGGCCGGCCACCACGCCGACGAGCGCCAGGGGGATCGTGGACATCACCAGCAGCGGGTGCAGGAAGGACTCGAAGGTGGCCGCCATCACGAGGTAGACGAGGAAGATGGCCAGGGCGATGGCGAAGCGCAGGCTGGCGAAGCTTTGCTCCATCTCCTCGTGCTGACCGCCCAGTTCCACGCTCAGGCCGGCCGGCGGCGGCGTGGCGGCCACGATGCGCGCGACGTCCACGATCGCGCTGCCCAGGCTGCGTCCCTCCAGGTTGGCCGACACCACGGCCGCGCGCTGCTGCTGCAGGCGATGGATCTCGGCGGGGCCGCGGGCCTCGGTCACGTCGGCCACGGCCAGCAGGCGCAGGGGTTCGCCGCCGGGGCCGGGCAGCACCAGGTTGCGCACGTCGCGTACGGATGCGCGATCCTGCTCGCGGTTGCGGATGCGGATGTCGATCTGGCGGTCCTCCTCCTTGAACCGCGTGGGCACCACGCCCAGCACGCGGTTCTTGAGGGTCTCCGACAGCACGCCCATGTCCAGGCCCAAAGACGCCAGGCGCTCGCGGTCGAAGACGACCTGCAACTCGGGGTTGCCCGCCTCCAGGGACGAGCGGACGTCGACCAGGCCGGGCACCGCCTCCAGCTCGCGGGACAGCTCCAGCGAGTAGGTGCGCAGCGCATCCAGGTCGTCGCCGAAGACGATCACCTCGACCGGCGTCTTGAGGCTGAAGTAGGCGGGCCGGCCGAACTTGACCTCCAGGTCGGGCAGCGTCTGGAACCGCGCGCGCAGGCGGTCGGCCACGGCGGCCTCCGCCTCGCCGCGCACGTCCGCGTCGAGCACGACGTTCAGCTGGCCCAGGTTCTCGGCCTTGGTGTTGATGGACAAACCGCCCGAGACCAGCCGGCTGCCGACGGTCGCGTAGTTGCGGGCGACGGCGGGCTCGGCGCTCGCCGCCTCCTCCATGACGGCCATCGTGCGGTCGGTGGCGGCCAGGGACGCCCCCTCGGGCAGGTTCACCTCGAAGAAGAACTCCCCTTCGCTCATCTGCGGGATCAGCTCGTTGCCCAGCCAGCGCACGGCATAGAGCGAGGCGAAGAACAGCCCGAAGCCGATCAGCAGGGTCGCCGCCTTGCGCCGCAGGGCGCCGCGCAGCAG
>JAHIYU010000088.1 GCA_018814885.1 bacterium
AGAGACGTTGTCGGGCCGCTTAGGCCGTCGTGTTACCACGGACGACCCGGCCCCTCGCTACGGGGCTGACAGGCATCTACCCCGGCTGGCACCTCTCAGCCAGCTAGCTACGATGTGCCCTTGGCTGGGCACTCACTTCACGAGCACCATCTTCCTGGTCTCGTCGAAACCGGGCGCCTGCAGGCGGTAGAAATACGTGCCCGACGCCGCGCGCCGGCCCGCATCGCTCTTGCCCGTCCAGAGAGCCGTATGGTTGCCGGCCGGCTGGTCGCCCGACACCAGGGTGCGCACCAGGCGGCCCGAGAGATCGAAGATCTTCAGGTCGACCCGTCCGCCGCCGGCCGGGACCGCGTAGGCGATCTTGGTCGTCGGGTTGAACGGGTTGGGGTACGCGGCGCCCAGGGCGAAGGATCTGGGCAGCGTGTCGTCGCCGACCGCCGTGCTGGTGCTGACCACGAGCGTCACCGGCACGAAGACCTGGGGGTTGTCGGGGTCGTTGCTGCCGATGGTCACGTGGCCGGTGTATGTGCCCTCCGTCAAATCGGTGGCGTTGAAGCCGACCTCCAGCTGCGTGCCGGTGGTCAAGCCGGGCACGGTGCCGGACGTGGGTGTCACGGTCAGCCAGGGATCCGGCGGCGGCACGAAGGAGAACAGGGTCGCGAGACCGTCGTGGATGTAGGGCGCGTTGAAGACGACCTGCAGCCCGACGGCGCCGCTCCCGTCTTCGATGCCGACAGTGGACTCGCTCTGCCCGTTGGTGGTCGCGTACTGGAAGACGATCGTCTGGTCCCCGTTCAGGATGACCTGGAAGGTCTGCGGGTCGCTGGTGCCGTAGTGCACCACGGCGTCCCACTCCACGATGAAGCGGTTGTTGGCCGCGTCGGCGTAGTAGTAGACCGTCCCGGCGGAGGCGGGGTTCAGGTCGTCCCAGTAGGCCGCGATCAGGTTGTTGGGTTCCTGCGCGTCGGGAATCGGGTCGTTCGTGTACGAGTTGTCGCTCGAGGTGAAGGAGAGGAACCCGTTGGAGCAGACCCTCACCGTGGTGAAGTCTGCGCCGTAGAACTTGAACGTGAAGCCCAGGGGCAGGTCGCCGGAGACGCTGTCGTCGGTGAGCGCCAGGGCGGTGCCCACGGCGTTGATCTCGGCCCAGTCGTAGGACGGGCCGCCGAACTCGTCGCTGTCGATCCAGTTGTAGCCGTAGGCGTCGGGTCCGCCGGAACCAAGCAGCGGCGACTGGCCGACGCGGGGGTCGGGATCGCCCTTGCCCGGTTCGATGGCCTCGCGCGACGCAGCCGCCGGAGGCAGGTCCATCGTTACCGAGGCTGTGAAGATCAGCTCGCCCTCGCCGTTGTTGTCCAAGGTGATGTACTGGACCGAGGTCGCGCCCGGCTGCAGGGTCTCGGTGAGATCTGGCGGCGAGACGGCCAGCTCGGGATACGTCGGCGGCGCGATGGTCGGGAACACCACGTAGTCGAGCCACGCGCAGTCGCCGCCGGTGTCGACGGAGCCGTCCTTGTCGTAGGACCAGCTGAAGGTGTGCGGACCGGCGTCCACCGGGTAGGAGGCCAGAGTCCAGTCGATCTCGCCGGCCCACGCGTTCTGCTGGCCGCCGTCGATGGAGAAGCTCAGGTAGTCGTAGCCGCTCTCCGACGAGACCTTGTAATAGAACTCGAGGTTGCCGGCCGCCAGCACGTCGAGGGTGATCGACAGCACCGATGACTGGCTATGCGTGATGTCGCCCGACTTGACGCTGTAGGCGCCCTCGTAGACCTGGTCCGTGGTCACGAACCAGTCGGCGTCGCCACTGGTCGCCCAGGGGAACACCACCAGCGTGCCGCTCTCGAAGTTGTCGAAGATGAGCTGGGGCAGGAAGAAATCCTGCGTCGCGGCGCCCTGGAAGTCCAGGGTCACCTGCTGGCTGCCCATGCCGTAGGCCGAGGCCAGCACCTCGTACACCGCCCCGGTGGGCATGGTGATCTCGTAGTAGCCGTCGAGACCGGAGGTGGCCGGGGCCAGCGGCGTGCCCAGCACGGTGATCGTGGCGCCGTCCACCGGCGCGGACTCGTCGTCGTAGACGTGGCCGCTGAGCAGGGCCGAGGGGGCCTGGGCCAGCTGCACGTCCTGGGTGGTGGTCATGTCCTCGACGACCGTCACGCCGGTCACCGTGTCGCCCAGGTAGCCGAAAGCCGAGAAGTCGAGGTCCCAGTCGCCCTGCGGCAGCATGATGTTGTAGAAGCCGCTCGCGTTGGTCGTCCGGGTGCGGTTCAACTCACCGGCGGCCGTGAAGACCACCGAGGCGCCCGCGATGGGCAGGCTGGTGGACACGTCGGTCACGGTGCCCTCGAGGGTGCCGTAGCCGGACATGACCTGCAGCACCGCCGCGTAGGCGTCCACGAAACCGTGGCCGGTGTCGTTGTCCTCGCCGGTGACGCCCATGTCGATGGCGGTATCCATGAGGATCTGCTTGATGGTCTCGACGTCGAGGCCGGGGTTGGCCGAGCGCATCAGGGCCACCACGCCGGCGATGTGCGGGCCGGCCATGGACGTGCCGTCCAGGTACTGGTAACCGCCGCCGGGCTGGGCGCTGTAGATGTCCGCGCCGGGGGCCATGATCTCGGGCTTCATGGCGTAGGCGCCGCCGCAACCCGAGGGCCCGCGGCTGGAGAAGCCGCTGACCGAGAACGGGGCGGTGTGGTTGGTCGAGCCCACGCTGAAGGTGTTGAAGAGGCTGTCGGCGCGGTCGGCCGGGCTGCGCATGGTCGTGCCGCCGGAACCCTCGTTGCCGGCGGACCAGGTCAGGACCACGCCCGCGGCTTCGCAGGCGTCGATGGCGGCCCACCAGCGCGAGTCGCAGTCGTAGTAGCCGGTGAAGCCCTCGTTGACGCCCCAGCTGTTCTGCACGACGTCGGGCACGTCGTCGAAGGTGCCGGGATTCCCGTCGGGATCGGCCATGAACTCGAGCGAGGTGATCACGGCGTTGTCGAAGGCCGTGCCGGTGCTCATGTTGATCACGTTCGAGGCGATCCACAGCGCGCCGGGGGCCACGCCGATGGTGTCGTCGGCGGCCCGGCCGGTGATGGTGCCCATGACGTGCGTGCCGTGGTAGTGCTGGTCCACGGGGGTCGGGTCGCCGAGGCCGGCGGCGTCGAGCCAGCACTCGGCGGGGTCGGCGAAGTTGCCGCGCCAGCGGGCGCTCAGGGCGGGGTGCGACCCGTCGACGCCGGTGTCGAGCACTCCGACCACGGCGCCGGTGCCGTCGATGCCGAGCTCGTCCCACACACGCCGTGCGCCCACGTCCACGACGCCGGGAGTGATGCCGATGCCGCGGGAGCCGAGGCTCTTGGCGCGGGGCTCGGTGACGGGGCCGATCAGCTCGACCACCAGGTCGGGCTCGATCACCTCCACGTCGGGGCGGGCGGCCAGCCGGGAAATCTCGTTAACGGTGGTCGCGACCACCACGGAGTTGATCAGCCAGTGGGGCGTGTAGCCGCGCACCTGGCCGCGTCCGCGCAGGGTCTCCAGTTCGTCCAGCAGCGGTTGCTGGGAGCGGACGGCCGTGTCACGCAAGGACCGGATCACGGTGCTGTGCCGGACGGGCAGCGGCGCCTTGGCGTCGCGCAGCTCCCAGTTGAGGGATTCGAGGTCAACCTGGTCGCTCAACACGACCAGGACCGTGATCTCTTCGCTGCCGTTCATGGTGCTCATCTGCGCTTCCAGACCCGGGGAGACCTTCCCCGCGTAGGATACGCCGGCGAACACCACGAGAGCCAGGGCGATGGCGAAAGCTTTCTTCATGCGCGAACCCCTTCTCTGGCCGGTCGGCCAGTCAAATGTGGAATGATATCGGAAACGGCCCACCCGATGGCGGTCTGTGTGAATTGCCAGTTCCCGTGGACCTCGACGGGGAATACATTATACCACAAGCACTGATGGCCAGACAACACGGCTGATATTCGATAAGACTTCTCCGGAAACATTTTCGACGAGATGGGGCAGCGCGCAGCCCCCGGCACGCCCCCCTCGACAGCGAAAGTAATCATATTCCCTACTGTCTAATCAGGAAAATCCCTATTGCCTTTTTTGGGGCTGTAGGACATCATTGATCCCAGAGCCCGTCTCCGAGCTTCATATGGGCGACAAGCCGGCTGTAACCGGGCCGGCACAGAAGCAGTGGGGGAGGAGGGCCTCAGGGGAATCCTGAATTCAGGATTCCCCCCTTTTTGTTCGATACGTCGGTCCGGGTCCGGCAGCCAAGGTGATGGCCCACGGATGTTGCCGTCCACCCATCGCGGGTCCGATCCCTGGTTCGAAAAAAAGCCGGCCGAGCCATGGGCTCAGCCGGCCGGGCGACAAGTCGGCGGGGGTTGGAGGGAGAAAACCGACTTGTCCTATGCCGATGAAGTCTAATTCATTCCGGCTCATTAATCAATGATCAACTACCGGGTCGATACGTATTCGTCATCGCCCGTACCCGGCGTTTCACCCGGTCCGCGCGGCCGCGATTCACCGCTTGTAAAGGAAGTAGGCCAGCGGGATCACCATGACCGTCAGCACCGTCGACAGCAGGGTGCCCATCATCAAGGAGATGGCCATGCCCTGGAAGATCGGGTCGAAGACCATCACGAACGAGCCGGTCACCACGGTGCCCGCCGTCAGGGCGATGGGCAGGAAGCGGACGGCCCCCGCCTCGATACAGGCCTCCTTCAATTCCAGGCCGTCCGCGAGGCGCGCCTCGATGAAGTCGATCAGCAGGATGCTGTTGCGCACCATGATGCCCGCCAGGGCGATCACGCCGATCATCGAGGTGGCGGTGAAGAAGGCGCCGAACATCAGATGCCCCGGCACGATGCCCACCAGGGTCAGCGGGATCGGGATCATCATCAGCAGCGGCACGGTGAAGTTCTGGAACATGCCCACGATCAGCAGGTAGATCAGCACCAGCACCACGGCGAACGAGACGCCCAAGTCGCGGAACACCTCATAGGTGATGTGCCATTCGCCGTCCCACTTCAGGGCGTACTCCTCCTCTAGCGTGGGCTGTTCGCGGAAGTTCTGGCTGATCTCCATGCCGCTCGGCAACCCGATCCCCGCGATGCGCTCGCGCATGTCGAGGATCGCGTAGACGGGCGACTCCAGCTCGCCGGCCACGTCGGCGGTCACGTAGATCACCGGCTTCAGGTTGCGGCGGTGGCGGCTCTTGGGGATGGTCGTCTCCGCGACCGTCACCACGTCCGACAGCGGGATCAGCGTGCCGGCCTGCGAATGGATGTAGAGGTCGTTCAGCGCCTGGGCGCTGGAGCGGTCGGCCAGCGGCAGGCGCAGGTTGATGGGTACGGGCTCGGCGGCCTCCTCCACGTGCAGGATGCCCGCGTCGTAGCCGTTGAGGGCCACCGCCAGGGTCTGCGCAGCCTGCTGCACGCTCACGCCGCGCACGGCGGCGCGCTCCTTGTCCACCAGGAAGCGGATCTCGCGCATGTCGTCCTCGACGTACCAGTCGATGTCGACCACCCCGGGCGTGGTCTCGAAGATCTCCTTCACCTGCCGCGCGATGTCCAGCCGGCCCGCGAAGTCGGGGCCGTAGATCTCGCAGACGAGCGTCGAGAGCACCGGCGGTCCGGGCGGCACCTCGGCGATCTTCACCCTCGCGCCGTGGCGGTCGGTGATCTCCTTGATCGGCCCGCGCACGCGCTTGGCGATGTCGTGGCTCTGCTCGTCGCGCGCGCCCTTGTCCACCAGGTTGACCTGCAGGTCGGCCACGTCGGGCCCCTGCCGCATGAAGTAGTGGCGGACCAGTCCGTTGAAATTGACCGGCGAGGCGCAGCCCGCGTAGACCTCGTAGTCGGTCACCTCGGGCACGGTGCTCAGATAGTCGCCGACCTCGCGCGCCACCTGGGTCGTCGTCTCGAGTGTCGTGCCCTCCGGCGTGTCGATCACCACCTGGAACTCGCTCTTGTTGTCGAAGGGCAGCATCTTCACCTGCACCGTGCGCGTTACGAAGAGCACGCAGGCCGCGGCGGTCAGGGCGAAGACGATCAACAGGGCGGTCACGCCCCTGCGGGGATTGTCCACCAGCGGGCGCATCAGCCGGTCGTAGGTCCGGTAGATGCGCGTGTCGTGCAGGCTGTAGCCCGGCTCCTCGTCGACGTGGTCGCCCTCGAAGGTGCCCTCGCCGTGGACGTCCTCGCGCCACCTGACGGGTTTGAGCAGGCGAATGGCGAGCCACGGCGTGATCACCAGGGCCACCAGCAGCGAGAAGGCCATGGCCAGGCTGGCGCCGATGGGCATGGGCTTCATGTACGGGCCCATCAGGCCCCGCACGAAGGCCATGGGCATCATCGAGGCGATCACCGTCAGGGTGGCCATGATCGTCGGGTTGCCCACCTCCTGGATCGATCGCAGCGCCGTCGACAGCTTCGTGTTTCCGGCCATCTTGAAGTGGCGGTGCATGTTTTCCACCACGATGATCGTGGCGTCGATCACGATGCCGGTCACCAGGATCAGGGCGAAGAGCGTCACGCGGTTCAGCGTGTAGCCGTTCATGTAGTAGACGAAGAGCGTCAGGCTGAACGTCGTGGGGATCGACAGGAAGATGATCAACGCGCCCCGCCAGCCCATGGCGAGGAAGATCACCACCACCGCCAGGAAGATGGCCAGGCCCAGGTTCTGGATCAGGCCGCGGGCCTTGTCCGAGGCGGTCTTGCCGTAGTCGCGCGTGATCGTGACGTTCACGTCGTCTGGAACGAGCCGACCCTGCAGGTCGGACAGCTTGTCCTTGATCGCCCCGGTGACGTGTGTGGCGTCGCTGCCGATGCGCTTGGCGATCGAAATGGTGACCGCCGCGTATTCGCTGCCGCGGGGATGGGCGTCGAGGTCGATGCCGGCGCGGTCGCCGGCGGGTCCCACGCCGAGGAAGCTGTAGGTGTCGATCTCGGACGGGCCGTCGGTCACCTCGGCCACGTCGCCCAGGAAGACGGGGCGCTCCATGAACGAACCCACCACCAGCGACTTCACGTCGTCGGCGGTGCGCAGGAAGGTGCCGGCTTCCACGGCGATCTGCTCGTTGCCCTGGGCGAACATGCCGGCGGGCAGGTTGGCGTTGGCCGCCTGCAGGGCGGGCAGGATCGACAGGGTCGTGACGTTGAAGGCGGCCATCCGCTGGGGGTCAGGCTCGATGCGCAGCGTCCGCGGGCGACCGCCGATGATCTCGATGGTGGAGACGTCGGTGATGCTCTGCAGCTCCTCCTTCAGCTCGCCGGCGACGCGGCGCAGCTGGTAGCCGTCGTAGGCGTCGCTCCACAGGGTCAGCCCCAGCACGGGGACGTCGTCGATGGACCGCACCTTGATCAGGGGCATCAGCGTGCCCGGCGCCATGCGGTCCATGTTCGTGTTGATCTTGTTGCACAGCCGGACCGAGGCGTCCTCCATGTCGGTGCCCACCACGTAGCGGGCCGTCACCAGCGCGAAGCTGTGGAAGCTGCTGGAGTAGACGTACTCCATGTCCTCCACTTACCAGAGGATCTGCTCCAGCGGCTTGGTGATCAGCGCCTCCACCTCCTGCGGGGAGGCGCCGGGGTACATGACCATCACGTCGACCATGGGCACGATGATCTGGGGCTCCTCCTCGCGGGGCGTGAGCGAGAGGGAGAACAGCCCCAGCAGGATCGTGGCGATGATCAGCAGCGGCGTCAGTTTCGAGTTGATGAACGCCTGCGACAGCCGGGTCGCGAAACCGTACCGCGGGTCCTGGTCCGACATCTCAGTTCACCGCCTTGTCGCCCTCGACCAGCGGCTTGTCGCTGGACAGGACGATCGTCTCGCCGCCGCTCAAACCGGAGACGACCTCGACCGCGTCGCCGGCGTCGTCCCCCGTGCGCACCCAGCGCAGGTGGACCGTGCCGTCCGCATCGACCGTGAACACGCCGGTCAGCTGGCCGCGCCGGACCAGGGCCGCGCGGGGCACGAGCACGCCGCGTCGTCGGCCGATCTCCAGCTGCACCCGGGCGAACATGCCCGGCCGCAGCAGGCCCTCGGCGTTGTCCACGTACATCTCCACGTCGTAGGTGCGCGAGCCGGGATTCGCCGCGGGGATCACGCGGGCGACCTCGACGTCGTAGGTGGCATCGTCGAGGGAGGTCACGTCGACGTGAGCCATGTCGCCCGCGCTTACGCTGCTGATGTCCTTTTCACCCAGGCCGGCAACCACCTTCATGCGCTCGATCCGGTCGATGTACAACAGGGGGTGGCCCGGGTTGGCCATGTCGCCCTCCTCGACCATGCGCCGGGTGACGACGCCGGCCGCGGGGGCCTTGATGTCCAGGTAGCCCATGTGGACCTCGATCTCCGCGCGCGCCGCCTCGGCCCGGGCGAGGCCCGCCCGGGCGCGGTAGAGCCCCGTCAGCACGTCGTCGAGCTGGGATTTCGAGACCGCCTTGGCCTCGTACAGGTTGCGGAAGCGCCCGGCCATCGTCTCGGCGTTGGCGACGACGGCCTCGGCCTCGCGGATGCCGGCCTCCACCTGGGCGCGCTTGGCCCGCATGTCCTGGTCGTCGATGGTCAGCAGCCGCTGGCCCTTGACCACGGCGTCGCCCTCCCGCACGTGCAGCTTGTTCACCCAGCCCATCATGCGGGTGCTGATCTGCACGCGGACTTCCGGCTCGACGCTGGCCGTGGCGGTCGCCACGATCGGCAGCTCCGCCAGCACGGCGGTGCAGGTCGCGCACCGGACCTCCTCGCCGACGGGTCTCACCTCTGCGCCCTTGCCGCCGCAGCCGGCCAGTCCGGCCGCCATCACGGCGGCCAGAGCCGCGACGATGATCTTCTTCATGGGTAAGTCCCTCCTGTATGTCGTCATGTCGGTTATTCCCTGGTCGCCGTCGCGGACGGAACGCCGGTGAAGGCCAGCCTGGCCCCGCTCACGCGGTGATCGTGGCGCGCCTGGACGAGGTTGCCCTCGGTCATGGTGGCGGCCGCCTGCACATCCAGCAGATCGACCATGGACGCCAATCCTTCGCGGTACATGTCGGTCACGATGCGCAGGCTCTCGCGCGCGGCCGCCACGGCGTCCTCGGCCACCGCCAGCTTCTCGGCGGCGGCGTCGGCTGCGAGGACCGCCTGCACGGCCTCGGCGCGCGCCTGGCGGGACCAGAAGTCGCTCATGTGCGCTGCGGCACGGCTCTCGGCGCGGGCCTTCTTCAGGGCGCCGACGTTCTCGAGGCTTGAGAAGACGTCCCAGGTGGCGTAGATGCCGAAGGTCCAGCTGTCGGCCTCGTCGCCCAGGAAGGTGTCGCCGTGGAACCAGTTCTTCTCGGCGGCCAGGTTCAGGTGGGGCAGGAGCCTGCCGCGGGTCGCCTTCGCCATGTTCGCCGCGGCGCGGGCCTTCTCGCGGCTCGCGGCGACGTCGGGACGGTCGTCGCTCCACGGAACGTGCACGTCGGCTGCGGGGCGTGTGTCGTCTTCACGCGGGGCCAGGGGCAGGTCCGTGTCGAGGGCGGTGAGCAGCTTGATGTGCTCGCCCGCCACGGCCGACATGTTGCGCACCTCGATCAGGCGCTGTTCGACGCCGGCCCGATAGACCTGGGCCTGCAGCAGGTCGGCCTCGGTGACCATCTCGTTGTCGTACATGGCCCGGGCCTGCCGCAGATGCCCGTCGGCCGAAGCCAGGGCGGACAGCAACACCTCTTCGTAGGCGCCCGCCAGCACCAGTCCCTCGTAGGCCTGGACGGCGTGCAGGCGCACGGTCTGGGCGGCCCGCCGGTGCTCGTGCTCGGCGGCGCGCGACATGGCGTTGGCGGCCCTCTTGCCGTAGAGGGACATGCCCCCGTTGAAGACCGGCTGCAGCAGCTTGATCTGGGTGATGTTGTTCTCGCTCACGCCCGGGTAATTCAGGGCGTCGCCGAAGGGTGCGGGCGCCGGCGCGCCGGGCATCGGCGGCGCGGAGAAGTCGGCCTGGGTGGCGCTGCGCCGGTTCAGCTTGAAGCCGAAGCCGTAGAGGGCATCGTCCGTGCGGATCCGGTAGGCGCCGACCGAGAGCCGGGGCAGGTAGCCGGCCCAGGCGGACAGGGCGTCGGCGCCGGCGGCGTCTGTCATGGCGCCGCTGGCCGCCAGCATCTCGTTGTGGGCCAGGGCCGCCTCGATGACGGCGTGGCGCGTGACCAGGAGCGTGTCGTTGCGCACGACGCCCAGGTCGTCGATGCCTGGCCCGTCATCGGCACGGGCGGCCGCCGGGGCGGGAACGGCCGTCGCCAGGACCAGCCAGGCGAAGAGCAGGCCGCCTCCGTAAGCGAAGCTACGCATCTTCATGCTGTGCGCCTTTCGAAATGACTCGCATGTCCCGAGTCAGCTGCGAGCGGCGTGGGATTCCGGGACGCCGGCCTTGTTGAGAACCGTCATCAACGGACACCAGTCCGTGAATGCGGATTGAAGCAGATTCAGGCCGACGAAGGCGGTGAACCACAGCCAGTTCGGACTGACGTAGCGGGCGAGGACCAGGCTCAGCAGAACGAAGAACCCGGCCACCAGGCGGAGGATACGGTGAATGGTCATGACGAAGCCACCTTTCACTGACCACATGGGCAATAATCTATGCAGTTTCGAATATAAATATAATATGGCATTTCGGATTGTCAAGTGTTCTTTCGAAGCCGTTGCGCGGGCGTCCGCGCACGTCTATCCTAGCCCGGACAAGCCATACCTCGCGAACAACCCGGGCCACCGGTCGCGCAACCACTTCCACCCGAGGAACCGTGTCGGACGACCACCCTCACACCAGGCAGTTGCTCGTGGCCAGACCGCGCGGCTTCTGCGCCGGCGTCGAGCGGGCCATCGCCACCGTCGAGCATCTTCTGGATGTGGTCGAGGGTCCCCTCTACGTGCGCAAGGAGATCGTGCACAACCGTGCGGTCGTGGACGACTTCGTCAGGCGGGGCGTGATCTTCGTGGAAGAGCTGGATGAAGTTCCCGACGGGCGCACGGTAATCTTCAGCGCGCACGGCGTGTCGCCGGAAGTGCGCGACGAAGCCGTGCGCCGAGGCTTGCGCGTGGTGGACGCCACATGCCCCCTGGTCACCAAGGTGCATCGCCAGGTGGCGCGCAACGTCGCCCAGGGCAGGCACATACTGCTGATCGGCCACGAGGGCCACGACGAGGTAGTGGGCACCATGGGCGAGGCCAGGGGCAACATCACCCTCATCACCAGCGAGGCCGACGCCACGGGACTCGCGATTCCCGCGAACGCCGAGCCGTACTATGTCACGCAGACCACCCTGAGCGTCGACGAGACCGAAGGCATCATCGCCGAGCTGAAGCGGCAGCGGCCGGGCATCGCCGGGCCGCAGCACAGCGACATCTGCTACGCGACCCAGAACAGGCAGGACGCCGTGAAGGCTCTCGTCGCCGCGGGCATCGAGAGATTGCTGGTGGTCGGTTCGCCGAACAGCAGCAACTCCATGCGGCTCTGCGAAGTAGCCCGCAAGGCCGGCGTGCCGGCCGATCTGGTCGGCGGTCTGGCCGATTTGCCGCACGCGCAGCTTTCCGGGACGGCGAAGGTGGGCTTGACGGCCGGCGCTTCCGCACCCGAATACCTCGTGGAAGAGATCGTTGCCGATTTCCTTGTAAAAGGGTGGGAGTCCAGGGATTACGTTGTCATGAAAGAAGATATAAAATTCGATCTACCCGCGGAACTTCACGGGCAACCCAGATCATAGACGCGCGTATAAGCAGTTATGAATAATTTTGACTTTGACGCGTCTCGTCTGCGCACTTAACTTGACGGGGTGGTCGAATCATCCAAGTTCGGCCACTCGATATCACGAAACACCAAGAGGTTGTACCGTGGACAAGAAACTCTACGAGATGCAGGCGGAGCTTTGCAAGACGCTGTCCAACCCCAAGCGCCTGGAAATCCTCGACATACTCAAGGATGAGGGGGAGATCTGCGTCAACGAGCTCGCCGAACGGCTCGAGATACCCAAGGCCAACACCTCCCAGCACCTGGCTGTGCTGCGGCAGGCCGGCGTGGTCAACACGCGCAAGGACGGCATCAACGTCTACTACAGCCTGCGCTCCCGGAAGATCACCGACGCCTGCTCACTCACGCGCGACATCCTGCTGGAGCGTCTCGAGGACCAGATGGGCTTGACGAACATGATCAAGAAGAACAGCGGCTGATCGCCTCCGGGCATCCATGGCGGCGCGACCCCCGGGGGCCGCGCCGTTTTCTTTTCCCGTGCGGTCTTGCGCCCGTACCTCGCGAGGGGGTAGGCTCGCGGCTCATGCACCGGAGGGATGATTCATGTTGGACATCTTCGCTAGCTTCACGGTCGGTCTGATCATCGGCGCGCTGGTCCTGTACCTGCGCACCCGCGCGCGCGAGGTCGAGCACCGCGAGCGGGCCGTCAGACTCGAAACCGAACTGGCGCACCTGAAACAGACCGGCGAGGAACAGCGGGAGACGTTCAAGGCCCTGGCCGGAGACGTGCTCAAGGATACCGTCGAACAGCTGTCGAGCATCAACCGCACGGTGCTGGACAAGCAGCAGCAGGTCGCGAGCGGTGAACTCGACCGCCGGAGGGAGGCGGTCGAGAGCCTGATCAAACCCATCGGTGAATCACTCGAGAAGGTCAACCGCGAGATCACGGAGCTCGAGAAGGAGCGAACACGCACGCACGCCGACCTGATCCGCCTGATGGGGTCTCTCGACGCGTCCCAGAACGCCCTGCGCAGCGAGACCGGCAACCTGGTCAAGGCCCTGCGTCGTCCGGAAGTCAAGGGGCGGTGGGGAGAGCTGCAGCTGAAGAAGGTCGTCGAGATGGCCGGGATGCTCGATCACGTGGACTTCGTGCTGCAGGAGACGACCGATGGCGACGAGGGACGCCTGCGGCCCGACATGATCGTTCGCCTGCCCGGCGGGCAGCAGGTCGTCGTCGACGCCAAGGCCCCGCTCGACGCCTACCTCGAGGCCGTCTCCGCCGAGGACGACGAGCGCCGCAGCGCCCTGCTGGCCGACCACGCCCGTCATATCCACGACCACATGAAGAAACTGGGCTCCAAGAACTACTGGCGCGAGTTCGACCAGGCGCCCGAGTTCGTGGTGATGTTCCTGCCGGGGGAGAACATCTTCGGCCAGGCCCTGGCCCAGGACCCCTCGCTGATCGAGAAGGGCGTGGACGAGAAGGTCATCCCCGCCTCGCCCACCACGCTGATCGCGCTGCTGCGCTCGGTGTCCTACGGCTGGAACCAGCAGCGCCTGGCCGAGAGCGCCGAGAAGATCAGCACCCTCGGACGCGATCTGCACAAGCGACTGCGCATAATGGCCCTGCACTTCGGCGAGCTGGGCCAGAACCTGGGCCGTTCCGTCGACAGCTACAACAAGACCGTTGGTTCGCTCGAGCGGAACGTCCTTCCCCAGGCTCGCCGCTTCACGGAACTCGGCGCAGCCGTCGGCGACGGGATCGCCGAGTTGCCGCGGGTCGACAAGGCCGTGCGTTCGCTCCAGGCGCCGGAGTTGCTCGGCGAAGGCGATTCGGTCCTGGACGGGGAAGACGGCGCCTGACCCGGAGCCCGACACACCCCTCGGGCGATCGGCCGGCCGTCGCAGCGACATGTACTTTGCCAGGCACTCGTGATATCCTCAATGTTATTCGGTAATCGATATCGTCAGAGATCGGACGGGAATGCATAAGCTTATCGAGAAGCTTCTGATGGCTGTGCTGGTCGGTGTGGCGATCATCTCGGTGGATGTCTGCCGCTGCCGGGGATCTTCCCCATACTGCATGGATTACGTGGCTTGCGTGCATCGCGTGGGCAGCTTCGACGACGAAGTCTCCATGCTCGACATCGAGTTCGTCGGCGAATATGCAGTAGTCGCGGCCGACGATCAGGGCGTTCGCATTCTCGACATGTCGGATCCGCTGTCGCCGGTCCATGTGACCTTCGTGGAAGTGCCGGGTCATGTCCGGGATGTGAAGGTCCATGGCGATCTCGCCTTCGCCTGGGGCTACGACGTCCACATCATCGACATCTCCGACCCCACGGCACCGAGTGTCGTCGGCATCATCGATACGAACGGCTCACCAAAATGCGTGGTCGTGGAAGGCAATAAGGCCTACGTCTCGACCAGTAACGATCGGATACAGATCTACTGGCTCTACCCCCTCGATGAACCCCACCATTACGGCGATATCACGGGACTCGACTACGTGGACGGGTTCGCCGTCGTCGGGGAGTATCTGTTCCGTCCGACCTATGGAATCCTGGAAGTCTACGATGTATCGTGGCCCTGGGCGGCCGAATTGGTCGCGAGCGTCGAGACCAGCGGCAGGTCCAGACTGGTTGCTTCCAGTGGGGATCTCGTCTTCGTGTAGACGGCGGATACCCCGGCCTGGGTGGATATCATCGACGTATGCAACCCTCTTGCTCCCGAATTTCTGTCCAGAGCGGCGTCGTGGGATGCGACGGACCTCATCGTCGATGACGGCGTGGTGTACGTGACGTCGTATACGGGCAAGCTGACGGTGATCGATATCGCCGATCCGAAGGCCCCCGTCTCCATGGGCAGGGTGCCGGTCGTGGAGGAGGATGCGTACGGAGTGGCCATCAAGGACGGGTACGCCTATGTGGGCAGCTACGAATTCGGGCTGAGCATCCTGGACATCGAGCCGTTGAGCATCACGAAGTCCATTGGCGAGGGGAAGGAGATCGGGGACGGTTATGTCGTCGCCACGAATGGTCATTATGCCTACGTCGGCGTCTGGTGGCTCGAGCACGACAAACTGACGCCCCGGGCGGGATTGGCGGTTTACGACCTTGCCGATCCGGCATATCCCACACAGCTGTCACGATTGGCGACTCCCGGCACGCACGTGCGTGACATCGTGTCCCACCGCGACTGGATCTACATGGCCGCCGCGGAACGGGGCCTTCAGATCGTCAACGTAGCGGCGCCCGATGATCCCAGGTTCCTGGCGACGCTCTATGTCGACGGCGAGGCGAACGGCCTGGCCCTCGACGGGGACCTCGGGTATCTGTCCTGCGGCAACGGAGAGCTCCTGGTCGTCGATCTGACGAATCCCGGATTGCCGGAAGTCCTGAGCCGGCTCGAGACAGGAACCTATACCACGGGCCTGGCCGTGGCGGATGGACGCCTCTACGTGGGCACCGGTGAGGATGGCGCCAGGGCCTACTCGTTGGCGAGTCCGCTCAGGCCCGAACTCCTCTGGATTCACGATACGGCGGGCCAAGTCTATAACATCACACCGGATGGACGAATGCTCTACGTCGCGGACGGATCCGCCGGGATCACGGTTATCGAGGTCGGCAAGGGGATCTTCGGGCGGCCCAGATTCGTAGACCGGCTGCATACGCCCGGAAGAGCCATTTCCCCCATCGTCGTCGATGGCATCCTCTACGTGGCCGACATGTCCGGCGGTGTACAGGTTTTCGACGTGGGCGAACCGGAATCATACCGACATCTAGGTCATGTGACCGAGGACATCTGTGATATAGCAATCGGGGAAGACGTCCTGGTCCTCGCCGACTCGTGGGCGAGAACGATACAGACCGCGCCGCTACACTGCCCCGCGTTCTCACCCACCCCCGTCCATCAACAGGTCATGCGGACGCCCCGAGTCACGGCGGGTCCTGCGATACCCAACCCATTCAACCCCCGTACGACCATCTCCTTCGCGGTCCAATCGGCCCAGAGGCTGACGGTCGGCGTCTACGATGCGTCCGGGCGGCGCGTGCGGGGATTGGCGGCGCGACACTTCCCGGCTGGAGAGCATCTGCTGACGTGGGATGGCCGTGACGACCGGGGGCAGGCCGCCGCCGCTGGTATCTATTTCGTTCGCCTCCAGGCCGAGCTGGAGACGGTCACGCGCAAGATCGCCTTGATCAGGTGATCGATGCCGACGAGAGCGGAAGCGGCGCGGCCCTTCCGGACCGCGCCGCCGCATCGGTTCAATGATGTCGTCAATCGATGATCTGCAGGATCTCCAGCGCCTGGTTCGTCTCCTCGAGGATCGATTCCTTGTACGCCATGATGTCCTGGATCGTCGTGCCCAGCTCCTTCAGCGACCACGGGTCGCATTCGTGGTGGATCAGGCTGGACGGTGCTCCCATCTCCAGCTCATAGGAGACGTAGTCGGCCAAGTTGGTCAAGGCGACCAGGCTCGGATACGAGGCGCCCGAATCGGGGGAGTGGTGGAACTGTACGGCCTCCACCAGGGTGGCGGGGAAGTTCCAGCTGCGCAGCACCGCCTTCGCCACCGTGGCGTGGCCGATGTTCAGCAGCGCCTCCTCCGCCTCGCTCCAGCTCTTCTGGTTGTCGAGGGCGTAGCCGCAGACCTCGCCGAAGTCCTCCGGGAAGTATTTCATCATGATCATCTTGCCGATGTCGTGGAGCAGGCCCGCGACGAAAGTCTCCTCCTGCTGCATGCTGCCGGTCTTCATCCCGACCACCTTGCAGATGCTCGCCGTGCAGAGGCTGTGCTTCCAGAAGTCCTCGACCGGGAAGCGGCTGTCCTCGACGGCGCCCGAGACGTAGTCGAAGACGCTGATGGCCAGCGCCGCGTTGCGCACGGTGCGGAAGCCCAGGATCACCATCGCGCGACTGATGGTGGTGATCTCCTTCTTGTAGCCGTAGAAGGCGGAGTTGACCAGTTTGAGGATTTTCGTGGCCAGGGACTGGTCCCGGGTCACGACTTCCGCCAGCTGCGGCACCGAGACGTTGGGATTGCTCATCTTGCTGAACAGCTGCTGGTAGACGATGGGGAGGGTCGGCACCTCCTTGACCACCGTCTTGAGGTCTCTCGCCTGGATCTTTTTGAGTGACATTGAAGTGGCGGTCGACAAGAGGCTCCTCCTCATGATCTAGCCGCTGGCCGCCGCCGGGTCGAACCCGAACCCCCGATGCCATCCCCCGGGCGAGCCGGGCGGCGTTCCAGTTTGTGCTGTTGAACTCGAAGGTAGGTATCGGCGACCGCATGCTCCACTTGAGATCGAATAACACGCAAAACTCAATTTATCGTATGCAAACACGCGTTTCTCTGCCCGGGGTGGAATGCGTTCAGGAGAACAGGAGCGCAGGGCCCCGGGCGACGCCGGGCCGGACCTCGCCGATCAGGGCGACGCAGGCGGCGCCCGCGGCCAGGGCGGCTTCGCGGGCCTCGTCGCAGCGGTCGGCGGGAACGCAGAACAGCAGGCCGCCGGAGGTCTGGGGGTCGTTGACGAGGTCGATCATGGCCTCGTCCAGACTCCCGTAGTCGATCCTGCGGGCGGTGTGATCGCGGTTGGACCTGGTGCCGCCGCAGGTGAAGCCGCGACCGCAGAGGCCGACGGCATCGGGCAGCAGGGGCAACCCGGAGGTGTCGATGGCCAGGCTCACACCGCTGCCGGCGGCCATCTCGAGAGCGTGTCCCGTGAGTCCGAAACCGGTGATGTCGGTGGCCGCTGCGACGCCGTGGCCGGCGAGGATCGCGCCGCAGGCGTTCAGCGAGGTCATCGTCTCGACGAGCGCGGCGTAGTCAGGCCCGCTCTCGTCCAGTGCTCCCTTCTTGAAGGCGGCCGCCAGGGCGCCGGTGCCCAGCGGCTTGGTCAGCACCAGACGGTCGCCTGGACGGGCGGCCGTGTTGAGGAGCATGCGTCCGGGATCGACCACGCCGGTCACGGCGAGCCCGAACTTGACCTCCGTGTCCCGCACGGTGTGGCCGCCGCCGATGGCGGCGCCCGCCTCGCGGCATTTCTCGGCCGCGCCGGCGAGGATCTCGCCGATGACTTCCGGCGGGATCTCGCCCTGCGGATAGCCGAGCAGGTTGAGGGCCATGATCGGGCGCCCGCCCATGGCGTAGACGTCGCTCAGCGAATTGGCCGCCGCCAGGGCGCCGAAGGTGCGGGCGTCGTCGACGATGGGTGTGATGAAGTCCGCCGTCGAGACGATCGCCAGCCCCGCGTCCACCCGGCAGACGGCGGCATCGTCCGCCGTCTCGTAGCCGACCAGCAGGTCGGGATGGCGGGTGTCGGGCAGGTTGGCGAGCACTCTTTCCAGGCCCTCCGGGCCCAGCTTGGCCGCTCAGCCGGCGCTCTTGGCGAAGCGCGTCAGGTATATTCTTTCGCCCGGAAGCATGCTCACCTCCCCTCGGCCCGATATCAGAAGTTGAAGGCGTCCATGAACTGGAAGACGGCTTCGCCCTCCCCGGTGAACGCCAGCTCGAAGCGGAACTGGTGATCGGATATGTTGATGTGCGCGCCGCCGCCGTAGCCGTACAGGGTGCCGCGCCGGTCGCCATCCCACCAGTTGCTGCCGGCGTCGCCGAAGGCGTGCAGGCCGATCCCGATCACGCGCCCGTCGCCGGAGATGGTCATCAGGAACAGGGGCCAGCGGTACTCGACGCTCAGCAGGAAGCCCTCCTCGCCCTCGCGCGAGGCGTATTCGTGGCCGCGGATCGTCTCGGCGCCGCCCCAGTGTAGCACGTCCTCGGGCGGTACGTGGCCGTCGGTGCGCCGGCCCCAGGCGCGCAGGGCCAGGACGTGATCCCAGGGCAGGGGCACGAAGCCGCGCAGGTCGCCGGTGAAGGCGTCGTAGCTCGCGAAGTCGTCGCTCTCGATCCGCGCGCAGGTGATGCGATGGTACTGTCCGCGCGTCGGGTACCAGACGATGTCGCGGCTGTCCAGTCCGAGCGTCCCGCGCACCACGGTGCGGCCCCGTTTCGCGGCGGGCCAGGGGTCGGGCAGGCCGTCGTCGGCGCCCTGCTGGTCGAAGGCGCCGAGCGACGCGCCCGTCTCCATGAACAGCGGCGAGGCGAAGTCCCAGCGCACCCAGCCGCCGGCCTCCCAGCGGGTGAAACCGAAATCGCGGTACTCGAAGTCGGCGTCCTCCCAGACTCCCCCGAGCCCGCAACTCAACCCCGAAACGCCGAAGAGCCAGGGATGCCGCCAGGTGAGCTCGTAGCCGTGGCGCCGATACCAGGTCGCGGTGAGGGAGAGGGCCTCGCCGCGCCCGCGGAAGTTGATGTCGTAGATCCGGGCGCCCAGCAGGACTTCCCAGCGCGGGTCGTAGTCGATGACCGGATACCAGCGCGTGGTCCGGTCCTCCTCGACGATGACGGTCACCGGCACCCTGCCGTCGTCGCCGTCGTCGTAGTCCAGATCCACGAAGGCGAACCAGCCCAGGTCCTCGAGATGCTCCCACGAGGCGTCGAGAAGCGCGAAGTCGAAGGGATCGCCCTCGGCGAACCCGAGCTCGTGGAGGATGAGGTCCGTGCGCGTGGCGGTGTTGCCCTCGACGGTGATGGGGCCGAACGTCGCATCGCCGAAGGCGGCGGCGTCCACGCACGGTATTGCCAGGAGCGTCGCGCAGATCGCGGCCACGAACACGAAGCGGACATGCAGGTGGAACATCATCCCGGAAACACCCCTATCGCCTCGCCCCAGGATCCCTCGATGCGGTTCGATCCGGGCCAAGGTAACACGACCCCGTGACGGCCGGCAAGGCGACTGGGCCCCGTCCGGAAAATCTCAAACGGAACGGGCGACGGGAACCGGCTGCTGCGGATTGAGGAAACGCTCGTCGATCCTCATGTCCGTGCAGGACAGTCCGTAGGGGGCGAGGTCCGGGTTCAGGTCGTCGGGACGCAGGGCCGCGAGCACCTCGCGCTGTTTCGCCGTGGTGGCCTCGCGTCCGCAGGCGTGTGCCAGGCGGATCGTCAGCATGGTGGGCATGACCTTCGCGAGGATGTCGCGGCATATGTCCTCGCCCTCGCCGGCCCGGTTGCCGAGCATCTCCGCGTGGAAGCGGACCGGCGATTCGATGCGCACGTCGAAGCTGCCGGAGGCCAGGCGCGTCGTGGGCTCGCAGAGCTCGTTGCGCGGCACCGGAATGATCTGTTCCCAGGAGATGCCGAAGGTCCGATCGGTGTGCATGAAGTAGAGCAGGCCGTCCGCCGGCAGGCCGCCGGCGCCGATCCGCAACAGGTATCCCCCGTCCCGGAAAAAGGCCCTCCGCCCTTCGCGCGCGGTCAGCAGGGCGACCTGCCCGGGCTTCAGGACGAGATGCAGGAGCTTGCCGTTGAGGAAGCAGAGGTCGAGCGGGCCCTGGATCACGCCGTCGCTCGGGTCGATGGTCCAGACGAGGGGCGCCTGCTCTCCGCTCATGATGTCCCAGGTCAACGCCCCGGATCCGGTCGCCAGGCGGTCGCTATCGTTCAAGCCTTCACTTCCTTTTTGGCATGGGGCTCATGCCGAATTCGGACTCCCAGCCAAGTCCGAGCAGCTGGTTGCGCTCCTCGGCCGTTTCCGCGAATGCCTGCAGCATCAGCAACAGGTACTGGACGCCCTCGTCGAACGCCTCCCCGTTGCAGTCCGGCCTCAACACGGCCTGGGACATGTGCCACACCTGCTCCAGCAGCATGATGAGCTTGTTGTCGAGGTCGCGCAGCGTTTCGATGGTCTCGGTCGTCGAGCCGGCGAGCTGGATGCTGCCGCGACGGTTCAGATGCGTGATCAGCGTGCCGAGGTCGTCCACGATCTCCTCGATGCACTCGTGCCGATGGCGGCTCATGGTGGTCGCCCGCGCCTCCGACGCGTTGAGCAGGCGCTCGGCGGTCTCCTGCAGCATCTGGCCCAGGGACATGCGGAACGAGCGCTCGTTCTTCACCGCCGTGGAGACGTGACCGTAGAAATGGTATTGAGGCAGCGACATGAAGATCCTGGCCATCTGGGATGGATCTGTCCTTGCCGCACGTTTCATGTTCGCTTCCTCCGGGGCACATGGCGCTTATCGCCGTCGCCGCGGCCGGCGTCGGCGGTGCTGTTGCTCCAGATGTTTATCGGCGGGGTCGAGAGACTCTTGATAGCCGTGTTGCACCGGCGCGCGGAGCGGTCCGGCGCGCGGGCGGGAGCCTTCGAGGGGGACGCGGGCGGGGGGCGGGGATCAGGACGACACGACCGGGTTGACGAGGGTGCCCAGGCCCTCGATCGCCACCGTGCAGACGTCGCCCGGCTGCAGAAAGCGGGGCGGATCGCGGAAGACGCCCACGCCGGCCGGCGTGCCGCTGGCGATGATGTCTCCGGGCAGCAGGGTCATGTGCTGGCTGGCGAAGCGTATCAGCTCGTCGACCGGGAAGATGAGCTGGTCCGTGTTGCTCTTCTGGACGATCTCGCCGTTCAGCCAGCCCCGGATCTCCAGGCCGTGCGCCAGGGGCGGCAGCTCGTCCGGTGTGACGAGCCAGGGCCCGCAGGGGCCGCCGGTGTCGATGCTCTTGCCCCGGAAGAACTGCTTGTCGGCGCGCTGCGCCTCGCGGTTGGTGACGTCGTTGAAGCACATGTAGCCGGCGATGTGGCTCGCGGCGTCCTCGCGGGATATCCGCCTGCCGGCGCGTCCGATCACCACGGCCAGCTCGGCCTCGGCGTCGACGCGCGTCAGGTCCGGATCCAGCACGATGGGACCTTCGTGCGCCTGCAGGCAGGTGCTCGCCTTGCTGAAGAGCAGGGGGTGGGCTGGTGCGCGCCGGTTCTGTTCCTGGGCGTGGTCCCGGTAGTTGAGCCCCACGGCGATGATCTTGGAAGGTGAGACCACGGGCGGCAGCAGGGAATGCTTGCTGCTGGAGATCAGAGGCACGCCGTCGATCACGCCGCCCGGTTCGTGCCACTGGGAGACCAGCTCGGCGACCCGGTCCAGGTGGGCGAACAGCAGATTCCAGCCGGTGGGCAGTTCGGGATCCGCAGCGAGGATATCCAGGTAGATCTTGTCGCTCAGGGCGACGCCCGGCCGCGGTCCGGAAGCGTGTCTGAAACTGATGAGTCTCATGGATCGGGAGGATAGACGAAGGCCGGGATTTTGTCCCGGCCCGTTTTCGTCTTTTCCCGGGACACCGGGTCTCGGGTCACTTCACCTCGATCCGGCGGGGCATGGCCTGCTCGGACTTGGGAAGGACTAGGGTCAGCGTGCCCTGCTCCAGGGTGGCCTTGACGCCGTCGGACGCGATCCCGCGGCCGAGCGTGAAGGCGCGGTTGAAGCTGATCTTGCCGCCGGACCATTCGTTGCGCAGGGCGCTATAGCCCTCGGGCACCTCGCGCTCGCGATGCGCACGCACGCGCAGGGTGTCGTCCTCGATCTCGATCTCCAGGTTCTCGCGGTTGACCCCCGGCATGTCCATGCGGATTATATAGTCCTTGTCGCCCTCGAGCACCTCGGCGCGCGGGACACGCCGCAGTTCCCGGCCTTCGTCGGCGCGGCAGGCAGCGGGCGCGAAGAACGAATCCATGATGTTGCTCAGGCCCAGGGGCATCAGGTTGGTGGTCGTCATTGCCTTTCCTCCTTCGGGTTCTATCCGGTTCGGCCGTGCTGGACGGCGTCGATCACGTAGGTTGCCCCCCCCATACTCAATGCGCGTGCCACAGCGAGCCGGACCGGGGTTGATTTGTGGCAAACAATTGACGAGATTGAAGATACGTACCATGAACACGCCGGATCCGCAGCGCGGGCGTCAATACCGGAAGAACGAGACCGACAAGAAAGACTGACAATATGGCAGCAACAACCCGTTGCCCGGCAGATCTGACATGACAATCGGAACCATGCTCAGGTCATTACCGGTCATCCTCGTCCTCTTCGCCTCAGCAGGCGCCCAGGCCACGGACGCGACCGACGACGCCCTGCGCGTCGGCGAGGTGTCGCTGGTCGTCATCGACATCTACGGGCGGGAGGAGCTGGAGCGCTCGGCCGGCCTGCTGGGCGTCCTGCGCGGCGCCATGAACGACATCCACACCGGCACACGCCACGACATCATCAGGCGCGAACTGCTCTTCCGCCCGGGCGACCGTCTCGACACCGATCTGCTGCGCGAGACGGAGCGCAACCTGCGCGACCTCGGTTTTCTCACCAACGTCTCGGTTGTGCCGACGGACACGTTGCCCGGCGGCGTCGTGCCGCTGGAGGTCCGCGTCCAGGAAACCTGGTCCCTGACGGCCAATGTGAGTTATTCGCGGACCAGCACCGAAGACCGCTGGAGCGTGGTCGGGTCCGACAACAATTTCCTGGGCCACGGCGTGCAGCTGGAGATGGGGCTGGGCGAGGACGAGGACCGCGCCTTCCGCAAGTTGACCTTCACCAACCGCCGGCTGCTGGGGTCCGACATCTACCTGCACGCCTCCTACGTGGATCTCAGCGACGGCCATCTCGAGTCGCTGGTCCTGGCGCGCCCTTTCTACGCCGACGACACGGCCTGGGGCTTCGAGGCCCAGGCCTGGGACCGGCGCTTCGAGCCGCGCTTCTACCTGAGCCAGGCGGGGCCCGCGGGGGACGGCGGCGAAGAGCGCCTTTACACGTGGCTGCCCGTTTCCGAGGAGAGCTTCTCCATCTCCTGGTCCCGGCGCGTCAGCCGAGAGGGCGGAGCGCGCATCTGGCGCCTGGGGCTGGGTGTGTACGTCGAGGACAGGAATTATTCCCCGACCGCCGAGATCGAGTTGTCCGACGGGCGGCGCGTGGGCCGCGAGCTGATCTTCGAGGAGGCCTGTCCGGCCATCTGCCGGGAGAGCGGCCGCTCCGTGCGGCCCATCGTCGTGATCGAGACCCGCGGGCGCACGTGGGCCGCGGAGGAATTCGTGCTGCACTACGGTCCCACCGAGGATCTCTTCATGGAGCCATGGTGGCGCTTGACCGCGGGGCCCGCCCTGGCCGCCCTGGGGAGCGACCGCGAACGCTTCGTCTGGGATCTGCTGGCGCGCGACTGGTCGCGGGCGGGACCCGGTTTCCTCTACACGGAGCTGATCGGGTCCGGCAGCCTGGGCAGCGCGCGCAACCGTTTCCTGTCGCTGGACGCCACCGCCGGCTGGCTGGTGCATACGGGGCGCGACGACGTGTCGCGGCTGGTGGTCGAGGCGGCGCACGGTTCGGACCTGGAGGGAACCGACGCCTTCGTGCTCGGGTTGACACGCGGGCTGCGCAGCATGGAGTATGACGGCATGGCGGGCGACCGCCTGCTGCGCTGGAACGCAGAGCACGCGCACATCATACCCGGCGAGCTGATCGGTTTCTATCGCGTGGGCCTGGCCGCCTTCTATGCGGGCGGCGCGGCCTGGTGGGACGGCGAGACGCCAGGCCTCGCACGGACCCGTCACGAGGCGGGCTTCGGCCTGCGTTTCGGACCCACACGCTCCGCGCGCGCAGACCTGGCGCGGCTGGATCTGGCCTGGCCCCTGAACGATGGCGGCGGCGGTCCCAAGCTCACCGTCGTCACCAGGGGCTTCTTCTAGGAGTCGATTTGAGAGCCGCCCGCTTCGTGGCCAAGAACACCCTGCTGATGTCGCTCGGTCTCTTCGCCGGACGCATCCTCGCCTTCTTCATCTTCCGCAAGCTGACCGGCGAGGCGGAGACGGTCGGCACGGGCGTGTGGGGCGTGGCCGTCGATCTCTCGTCCATGGCCCTGACCGTCGCCAACTTCGGCCTCGTGGTGCTGATCACCCGCGAGATCGTCAAGGACCGCGCCAATACCTGGTCCATCCTCTGGGCCGCCCTGCGCATACGCTGGCTGCTGAGCCTGTTGATCTACGCGCTGCTTGTCGTCTACGTGTTCGCCACCGGCTACGACGGGCCCACCCGCCTGGTGGTCCTGATCATGGCCCTGGGCGTAGTGCTCGAGGCCACGGGCATGGCCTGCGACTCGGTGCTGCAGGGACACGAGAAGGTGGAGCACCAGACCACCAGCCAGCTCGTCTCGGCCGTGGTCTACTTCGTCCTGGGCTGGTGGTGGCTGGAGGCGGGCTACGGCATCGTCGGCGTGGCCTGGGCCAACGTGCTCTGCCGCCTGGCGAGGCTGATGGTCCTGGTGCCCCTGATGGTGCGACACTGCGGCCCCTGGCGACGGCCGGCGCCCGGCCAGGGCATGGGTTTGCTGTGGCTGGCGAAGCTGGGTGTGCCCGTCTTCATGGCCACCACCTTCGGCATCGTTTCCTACAAGATCGATACCGTGATGATCATGGAGATACTGGGCAAGCTGGGCGCCGGCATCTACACCATCGGGCACCGTCCGCTCGACCTGCTGCTGATCATCCCGAGCATCTTCGCCATGGCGCTCTTCCCTTCGTTGCAGCGCTACCGGGAGCAAGCCAAGGCGGGGGCGGACGAGGACGTGGAGCGCATGGGGGAGCGGGCCCTGCGCTACCTGAACCTGCTGATCCTGCCGCTGACCCTGTTCTGCATCCTCGCCGCGGGGCCGATCATCAGGACCATCGCCACGAGCTCCGATCTGGAGCCGTCGGTCTCCGTCTTCCGGATCGTCATCCTGGGTCTGCCCGTGCAGGCCCAGAGCCACATCTACAACCGCCTGCTGATGACCGTGGGGCGCGAGAAAGTGTTCGTGCGCATCGCCTTGACGGTCCTGTTGACCAACGTCGTGATGAACCTGCTGCTCATCCCCGTGCTCAAGTGGCACGGCGCCGCCATGACCACGGTGCTGAGCCTCCTGATCGGCTACCTGCAGCATCGCTGGTACGTGGGCCGGGCCGGCCTGCGCGTGCCCGCGCTGCGGGGCCTGCTGGGAACCGGCGCGGCGCTGGCGGCCGCCTGGTTCGGCGCGGTGGCCCTCGCGCACCTGGCCGCGCCCGGGTGGCACGTCACGTGGCGGGCGTTGCCGGCCGAGGGCGTGCTGCCGTTCGCGGCCATGACCCTGCTGACGGGCGCGCTGTACGTGGCGGCGTTGTTCACCCTGAAGGTCGTGGGCCGTGCGGACGTGGAGATGGTGCGCGGCGTGCTGCCGGGGGGCGGCGATGAGTGACCGGCGGACGGCGCTCAGAAGTCGAGCGTGGTCAGGCCCTCGCGCAGGGCGAACTTGGTAAGGTCGGCCACGTTGCGCAGGCCGAGCTTGTTCATCAGGCGCAGGCGGTGGGTCTCGACGGTCTTGGCGCTGATGCTCAGGGCCTCGGCGGTGTCGCGCGTGGATTTGCCCTCGGCGATCATCTGCAGCACCTCGCGTTCGCGATTGGTGAGCAGGGAGAGGCTCGACTTCGGCTCCCCGCGGTCGTGCAGGAAATCCTCCAGCACGGTGCCGGTGATGGCCGGGCTCAGGTAGTACTTGTCCTCCATGACCATGCGGATGGCCAGGACCAGCTCGTCCAGGGCGCAATCCTTGAGCAGGTATCCCGAGGCGCCGGCGCGCAGCATCTCGAGCACGAAGTTCTGGTCGCTGTGCACCGAGAGGGCGAGCACCTTCACGCCCCGGCAGTGCTTGGTGATCTTGCGCGAGGCCTCGATGCCGTTCTGTTCCGGCATGTTGATGTCCATGATGACCACGTCGGGATCCAGCTTGCGCGTCAGGTCGAAGGCCTGGATGCCGTTTACGGCCTCGCCGACGACCTCCATGTCCTCCTGCAGCCCCAGCAGGGCCTTCAGCCCTTCGCGCAGGAGTTGGTGATCGTCGGCCAGCAGTATCGTGATGCTCATGTCGGCGGGTATCCTCCATCGGAGTCGAGGCCGTGTTCGTACTGAGGCCAGGTGCCGGACCGCGGTGTGCCATGCCTTGGATACGCTTCAATATACGCGAAGCGTCCGGACAACCCAAGCGTTCTCACGCGCCGGGACCGCCGCCGCCGCCGGTATGCCCCGCGGAACGGACCTTGCCAGATGCCCCTGCACGGACCTAGATTGCAGGTTCTCGGGGCTGGTGACGAGGAGGCTGGTTTCGGCATGGTTCATCGCACATCGACATCGTTGAGCGTCCTGGTCGCGGCGGCGCTGCTGATCGGCGGTTGCGGCACGTCCGAGACGACGCACGTCCCCGACCCCGTGCCGGGCGAGCAGAATCTCTTCGACGGGCTGGTCTTCGGGAGCGCCGACGCCTTCGATATCGTCACCTGGAACCTGGAGAACTTCCCCGCCAACGACGCCAATCCCCCCCTGTCGGTGAAATACGCCGCGCACGCGGTGCGGGCCATGGACGCCGATCTGATCGCCCTGCAGGAGATCGTGAGCGGGACGAGCTTCGCGGCCCTGCTGGATTCGCTGCCGGGATGGTCGGGATACCGGGCCGTGGGCGCGCCCTACGACCAGAACCTGGCCTATCTCTGGCGCGAGGCCACCGTGTCGGTGGCGGTGGATCCCTACACCATCTACAACGGCGAGTACAGCGCCTTCCCGCGCCGGCCCCTGGTGCTGGAGTGCAGCTTTGCCGGACAGACCCTGGTGATCGTCAACAACCACCTGAAATGCTGCGGCGACAACGTCATCGACGAGGAGGACGAGGACGACGAGGAATACCGTCGCCGGCTGGCCGTCGGCCTGCTGGACACCTGGATCCGCGTCGAACATCCCGGCGACGCCGTGATCGTCCTGGGCGACCTCAACGACCGTCTGACCGACGCGCCCGCCGCCAACGTGTTCAGCGTCCTCCTGGACGCGCCCGGCGACTACCTGTTCACCGACATGAGCCTCGCCGAGGGCAGCTCTATCAACTGGTCCTTCAAATACAGCAGCCACATCGACCACATCCTGGTGACCGACGAGCTCTTCGGACACCTCGCCCACGCCGCCGCCGAGGTCCGGACGTTCCACATGGACAGCTACCTGGAATCGGGCTGGGGCGAGTACGAGACCAACCTCAGCGATCACCTGCCCGTCGGATTGAAGCTCCCGCTGGCGCCCTGATCCGTTTCTTCACCCTCCACCCGGCCCCTCCTCTCGGGTCCTCCCGTTTCCCTGCGCGTATCGTCGTGTCTCCGGCGGCCTACAGTCCGGGATTCCCTCGAACCTCGCGCAGAAATCCCACTCAAGTTTATCGCGGTCGCGGCCGATATATGAAACGAATCGCCATGGAAGGCGATGGATAAGGCCAGTAGGCCGGAAAGGAGTCTGTCATGGCCATAGAGGCGATTGGGGCGCGGCCCCACATGATGCTCCATCCGGCTCTGCAATCTCGGGATGGTCCAACGTCCCCCGAGACGCAGGCCGGAGACATCAGTGTGACTCCCAAGTCGGAGAAGACGTCCGACGGCGAGTCCGGTGGTGACGGCGGTCGTACGGAGCTGCACGGACGCAGCCACGTGCAACAGACGCTGCATCACCTGGATCAATCCGTGAGGCAGCGGATCAAGGAGGCCCTACAGGAGACCGAATTCGATGCGCAGGCCCGAGACGACATCCGGAACGTGGAGAGGGAGTTCAAGGTGGACTTGAACGCCGTCTTCCATGAAGCCACGGATGGCCACGTAGTCGATGCGAGTTTTCTCGCCGAAGGAGTGCGCGACGCCATTACCGCGCTCACCGACAGCCTGAGGATCACGCTCGACGGATTGTTGCCGCCGGTTCCCTGGGAGGCAGAGATGCCGCCCGTGGCCGACGAAAAGGGATCACTGACAGTCGTACAGGACATGAGCACGGGCCTGGACAAGCTGGCCTGAGCCGACGTTGCATAGCGGTTTCGACGGGTCGACCCCCGCGGTCGGGCCGGTGTTCCTGTTGACCGGAGGTTGAGTTCCGCTCCCCCCTGCGCCATGATGTCCTTCCCCCGGGAGGATACACCATGCGCGCAATGGTCCTGCACGGGCACGGCGAGCCCCTGCGTCTCGAGGACATTCCCGACCCCGCCCCGGCTCCCGGCGAGCTGCTCGTCCGCGTCAACGCCTGCGGCGTGTGCCGCACAGATCTGCACGTGGTCGACGGCGATCTGACCGAGCCCGTCCTGCCCCTGGTGCCCGGACACCAGATCGTCGGCCGCGTCGAGGCGCTGGGCGAGGGCGTGACCGGTTTCGCCCCGGGCGACCGCGTGGGTGTGCCCTGGCTCGGCGGCAGCTGCGGCGCCTGCCGCTTCTGCGCCTCCGGCCGGGAGAACCTCTGCGACGGCGCCGTCTACACCGGCTACCAGCGCGACGGGGGTTTCGCGGAACTCTGCGCGGCCGACGCCCGCTTCGCCTTTCCCGTCCCGGCGGGCTATCCCGACCTGCAGGCCGCGCCCCTGCTCTGCGCCGGGCTGATCGGCTGGCGCGCCTACCGCATGTGCGGCGGAGCGCGGCGCATCGGCTTCTACGGCTTCGGCGCCGCCGCCCACATCATCGCCCAGGTCGCGCGCTGGCAGGACCGCGAGGTCTACGCCTTCACGCGGCGGGGCGACGAGACCGGCCAGGCCTTCGCCCGCTCGCTGGGCGCCGTGTGGGCCGGACCGTCTGACGCGCCCGCGCCGGCGCCCCTGGACGCCGCCATCGTCTTTGCGCCGGCCGGCGAGCTGGTGCCGGCGGCCCTGCGCGCGGTCGACAAGGGCGGCGTGGTGGTCTGCGCGGGCATCCACATGAGCGAGATCCCCGCCTTCCCCTACGAGATCCTCTGGATGGAGCGCACGTTGAAATCCGTGGCCAATCTCACGCGGCGGGACGGGGAAGCGTTCCTGGCCGTCGCGCCGCGGGTGCCGGTGCGCACGGAGGTCACGGTCTATCCCCTGGAGCGGGCCAACGAGGCGCTGGACGACTTGAGGCATGGGCGCTTCGTAGGGGCGGCGGTGATCACCCTGGGCTAGACGATTTCCACGCAGCGGCCGCGGCCTTCGTCGCCGGTCAATCCCGTGAACAGCAGGACGAGACGGACGCGGCGTCCGGGCAGGGCGGCCGTGAGCGCCTCGCCGTAGGCCTCCATCTGGGGGCGGTAGTGGACGACGACCGCGTCCAGGTCGCCCCCGTCCACTCGGTTGGACTTGTAGTCGATCACGACGATCTCGTCGTCCGTCGACAGCAGGCGGTCCACCGCACCGAGGATGCGCTTCTCGGGGCCGTCGCCGCCGCGGCCGGGGCGGGCGATGATCGGCGCCTCGCAGAGAGCGTCGCCGTCGTCGGGCCGGAAGATCCAGGCGTGTGCGGGGTTCTCGAAGACCGCGCGCGCCTCCTCCCGGGCGGCGCCCGAGCCATCCGGCATGGCGTTCTCCTCGGCCGCCCTCCGCAGCCACGCGTGCACCTCGACGCCATGGGCCAGGGCCGCCTCGCGCGCCGCGGCGGCTTCGCGTTCCGGGCCGTCCTGCGCGCCGTCGGCGGTCTCGGGGACGGTCAGCGGAGCATCCGTCTCGTGGTCCGGCGGCGCGTCGGCGGGCAGCGGCGGGGCCTCGAGGCGCGAGGGGGTGACTGTCGCCAGCAGCGGCAACCAGCCGCAGGGCTCCCAGGTGCGGGGGGTTTCGGCTGTTTCGCCGGCTCCGGCTCGTGGCCCGGCGTAGTCGATATCCGACTCCATCCAGGCTGGCGTCTCGTCGAAGCCGCGCGGGCCGGCTGCGAGCCAGCCGGCGAAGCTGGGGGCGTCCTTGTTGCGCGACGGCGCGGCGCCCACCACGATCAGCTCGTCGCGGGCGCGGGTCATGGCCACGTAGAGGAGGTCGGCCTGCTCGCGGCGGGACTCCTGCAGGGCGCAGCCGGCGGCGACGGCCACGGCGGTCTGCGCGTCGCCGTCGCGATGCGCCTTGCGCAGGCCGGTCACCAGGGGGCCGGATTCTCCGTGGAGATCCGGCAACACGACGCGGTCGGGCGCGCGGGCCATGGGGTCGGCGTGGTCGACCAGCAGGACGAACGGGGCCTCGAGCCCCTTGGCCCCGTGGATGGTCATCATGCGGACGCGGCCCTGGTCGGTGTCGGGCAGGACCGCCTCCTCCTGGTCCTCCCGCACCGCCGCCCGCTCGACCTCCGCCAGGAAACCGCGCAGGGACGGGAAGGACACGCGGTCGTGGGCGAGAGCCAGATCGTGCAGCCGCAGCAGGTTGTAGCGGGCCTGCTCGCCCAGGGCGGCCGCGAACCTCTCGGTGGCCCGGGACTCGCGGTAGATGCGCCGCAACAGCCGGTGCACGGATTCGCGGCCGACGCGACCGAGCCAGTCGCCCAGCAATGCCGCCGTTCCGGCCAGGGCGGCGGGGGCGTCGTCGGAGCGCATGGCCTGCCACAGGGATCCGCGTCCGCCGCCGCGAGCCAGGCGCACGGCGAGCAACGCCTGGAACGCGGCCTCGCCCGTGCGGAACAGGGGGGAGCGCAGGACGCCGGCCAGGGCCGTGTCGTCGGCGCGGAACACCAGCCAGCGCAGCAACAGCAGCATGTCCTGCACCTCGCGGCTGCGGGCCAGGGCGCCCCGGCCGGCGGGCACGATGGGGACGCCGGCGCGGCGCAGCGCCTTCTCGTAGGCGGCCAGGTGCGTGCGCGTGCGTGCCAGCAGCAGGATGTCGCCGAAGCGGGCCGGACGCTCCCCGGCGTCCTCGCGGACGCGTCCCTCGCGTTGGATGCGGAGCACGGCGCG
>JAHIYU010000089.1 GCA_018814885.1 bacterium
CGGCGGGCCCGGCCAGGCCCTGCTCGTGCTGGCCGGGCTGCTGTCGTTGCTGGCGCCCATGATCCTGCTGCGGGGTCTGCCGCTGCTGCTGGTGCCGCTCCTGCTCGGCGGCGCTGTGCTGCTGGCCGTGTCCGCGCGGCGCAGGATCCCGGCCGGATACGTCCTTTCGCCCCTGGCGACGACCGGGAGCGCCGTCGCCCGGACGTCCGAGACGGCGGCCAGGGCCCGCCCCGCGCGCGGGCCGCGGGCGGCCTGGCTGATCTACCTGATGATCGTGCGCTCCGCCCCCAAGGGACCGGCGCTGTTGATCCTGTCCACGCCGTTCCTGCTGCTCTTCGGGGCATTGCTGTCGGGGCTGCTGCAGCGGCTGGCGCCCGACAGCGACCTGCGCTTCGCCTATCTGCCCATGACCGCCTACATGGCCCTGGCCTTCGTGGCGCCTGTGCTGGCCAACCTGCGCACCGTCGACGCCCTGCCCCTGGGGCGCAGCCGCCTGCTGCTGCTGTTGACCCTGCCGCCGCTGCTGATCATCACGGCGGGCTATCTGGGCGGCGTGCTGTGGATGGGTGCGCGGGATTTCGAGCTGCCGCGGATCGTCTACGTGGAGGAGGACGAGAACTACGGACTGCGCGTGCCGCAGTTCATGTGGCGCATGGCCTGGGACGGCGAGGCGCCGCCGGCCGTGGCGCCCTGGGGGGAATCCCATCCGGCCATGACCATCCCCGTCATCGAGGGTGCAACCCCCGTCATCTACAAACCGTACACGACTCCTGTGGGCGCCTCGCGCGCGTATGTGGCCTGGCAGATCTGGCGGGCGGCGCGCGCGTCCTACGGCACGCCGCTGACGCACGAGGAGATCGCCGAGCGATATCTGTGGACGGATCCCGAGGGCAAGGTCCGTCTCCAGGACGCGTTCCTGGAGCTGCCCCACGCCGGCTGGGTGCGCGGGGCCTCGTCCACGGGACCGTTCCTGCCGGTGACGATGGCCCTGGTGTCCGTCATGCTGTACGTCGGGATCGCGTTCTATGCGCCGGGCGTGCGGGCCGGCGTCTCGAAGACGCGGCGCGCGGTGCGCATGTGGATCCTGCTGGGCGTGCTGCTGCTGTTGCACATCGTCCCGCATGTCCTGGCGCTGGCCCGGCTGGCCCGGCCCTGGGTGCTCGAGGCGGCCGGCGTGGACGTGATGATGAGGATCGTGCGGGCGGTGCCGGGCGGCGTCGCCGGCGTGTGGATCGCGGTGCTGCTGGTGGGCGCGGCGGCCTTCGCGGTCGCGGCGCCGGCCTTCGGGAGGGTGGAATCGCCCGTGGCGCCCGATACCTGTATGTGGAACAACCTCGGCAAGGGAGACTAGCCCATGCGACAGATGACTTGCGTGTTTCTGATCCTGGCGCTGCTGGCCGGCGTCGCCGCCGCTGGCGACGTGACGACGGTCGAAGGCGTGACGCACGTGCGCAACGGCGCCCAGCCCAGCGACGGCGTGCACGACCTGAAGCTGGAGGAGCTCTGGCGCCGGGGCGGCGCGGACGACGACATCATCTTCGGCGTGATCGTCCAGGCCCTCGTCGACGGCGACGGCAACGTCTACCTGCTGGACAGCCAGCTCTCGGAGGTGCAGGTCTTCGCTGCCGACGGCGAGTTCGTGAAGACCTTGAGCCGCGAGGGCGACGGGCCCGGCGAGGTGCGCCAACCCTTCGACATGCTCTGGATGCCCGACGGGTCCCTCGGGCTCGTGCAGTCCTTTCCCGGCAAGATCATCCAGGTCACCCTGGACGACACGCCGGCGGGCGTCTTCCAGCAGCAGGGCGAGGAGGGCGCGATCATCGCCGTGGTGGAGGCCGAGGGCGGCGGCGGCAACCTGGTGATGGGCGGCGTCGACGTGGAGATCACCCAGGGCGGACAGATCCGCCACATGTTCATCGCCGGCTACGACGTCGCGGGGAACGAGACCGCGCGCTACGTGGCCTACGACGTGAACTGGGACTTCAGGAACTTCGTGCTGCGCGAGCGGGAGCAGTACCTGGTGCTCTTCGGCCGCTGGGACGTGGCCGCTGACGGCAGCGTGATCACGGCGGCCGACCCCGACGCCTACGAGTTCAGGATCTACGCCGCCGACGGGACCCTCCGGAGCGTCGTGACGCGGGAGCACGAGCCGCTCAAGCGCGACGAAGAGGGATACCAGGTGATGCGGAACATGCTGGAGGGCATGAAACGCCAGTTCCCCTTCCCGGTGGAGACCGAGTACGCGGATTACGAGTCGCCCGTCAACACCCTCTTCGTGCATCCGGACGGCAACATCTGGGTGCAGCCCATGCGCGGCGTGCGCGGCCAGCCCGACGGCGTGCTCGCCGTCTACGACGTCTTCTCGCCCGACGGCCACTTCCTGCGGCAGGAACGTGTGAGCTGTCCGGGCAACGGCATGAAGGACGGCATCATCTTCGCCGGCCGAGAACGCCTGCTGGTGGTGCATGGGCTCCTGGACTCGATGGCGGGCCTGTTCGGCGGCAGCGGCGAGGAGACGGACGAGGAAGCCGCCCCCGTCGAAGTGGTCTGCTACAGGATCGTGGAATGATCCGGATCAGGTCCCGTCCCGCTGTCTGCGCGCTTCGTAGACGAGAATCGCCGCCGACACGCTCACGTTGAGCGAGTCGGCGGCGCCGTTCATGGGGATGCGGCAGGCGCCGTCGGCGGCGGCCCGCATCTCCGCCGTGAGACCCCGGTTCTCCGCGCCCAGCAGGAAGGCCACCGGACCTGTCAGGTCCAGGTCCGTGTAGATGTCGCGGGCGTCGGGGGCGGCCGCCAGCAAGCGGACCGACCGCTCGCGCAGGGCGGCCACGATCTCCCCGGCGGGCGCTGTCGCCACCGGCACGCTGAAGACGGCACCGGTGGACGCGCGCAGGGCGTTGGGGTTCCAGGGATCGGCGCCGGTGCCGCAGGCCAGCACCGCGTCGACGCCTGCGCCGCTCGCCGAGCGCGCGACCGC
>JAHIYU010000090.1 GCA_018814885.1 bacterium
GACGTCGCGCCGGGGCGCCGCGCGCTCGCCGATGCGCGCGACCAGCTCGCGCAGGTGGCGCGGCTCGGTCCCGCAGCAGCCGCCCACCATCCCCACGCCGAAGGTCTCGACGTACCCGGTCAGCACGCGGGCGAAATCCGCGGGCGAGAGGTCGTAGACCATCGCGCCGTCCACGCTGCGCGGCAGACCGGCGTTGGGCATCACGCTCACCGGCACGGGGCTGCGGCGGCAGAGGGTGCGGACGTGCTCGCGCATCATGTCGGGACCGGTGGCGCAGTTCAGCCCGATGAAGTCGGGCTTCAGCGGCAGGATGGCGGCGACGGCGGCGGCCGGCTCGGTGCCCAGCAGCATGGCGCCGTTGGTCTCGACGGTGATCTGCACGCCCACGGGCACGCTGCGCCCAAGGCGCGCGAAGACCCGGCGCGCGCCGGCGAGCGCGGCGCGCAGCTGCAGCGGGTCCTGGCAGGTCTCGATCAGCAGCAGGTCGCAGCCGCCCGCGAGCAGCCCCTCGACCAGCGGCTCGTAGGCGTCGCGAAGGCCGGAAAACGCAATGTGTCCGAGACTGGGCAGCTTGGTGCCGGGGCCCATGGACCCGGCCACGAAACGGGGCCGGCCGTCGGCGGCGTGGTCGTCGGCCACGCGGCGCGCGATCTCCGCGGAGACGCGGGCCAGGCGCCGCGCTTCGCCGCCCTGGCCGAACTCGTCGAGCACCACGGGGAACGCGCCGAAGCTGTTGGTCTCGATCACGTCGCAGCCGGCGCGCAGGAAATCGTCGTGGATGTCGGCGATCAGGTCCGGGCGGGTCAGGTTCAGCCACTCGTTCAGCCCCTCGTGGCCGGCGAAGTCGTCGAGCGCGGGCGCGCGGAACTGGATGCTGGTGCCCATGGCGCCGTCGCAGACCAGCACGCGCTCGCGCAAGGCTTCCCGGAAATCCGCCAACCTTCACCGTCCCGAACTGCAGAGATGCGCATCGAGGGATCCGCTGTTATCATCGCCAGCAACGCCACACATCTTAAACAGGATCGATCGACATGAAAATAGGCAAGACCCTGGCCGCACGGCGCGACCCCTTCTTCAGCTTCGAGCTCACGCCCCCCGAACGCGGCATGAGCATCAGCGACGTGACCGAGATCGTGGATCAGCTCATCCCGTTCGATCCCCTGTTCATCGACGTGACCAACCACGCCGCCGACTCCTGGTTCGAGGAACTGGACGGCGCCTCCTACGTGCGCCACATCACCCGCAAGAGACCCGGCACGCTGGGCCTCTGCGCCGCCCTGAAGTACCGCTACGACGTGGAGACGGTGCCGCACCTGCTGTGCCACGGCTTCACCCAGGAGGAAACCGAGGATGCGCTGATCGAGCTGTCGTTCCTGGACATCCACAACGTGCTGGCGGTGCGCGGCGACACGACCGACTGGAAGGAGGTCCGCAGCGGCGCGCGCAACAAATACGCCGCCGACGTCGTGCGCCAGATCGTGGACATGAACCACGGCCGCTACCTCCACAAGCTGACCGACGCGCAGCCGACCGACTTCTGCATCGGCGTGGCCGCCTACCCCGAGAAGCACTTCGAGGCGCCCAGCCTCGCCTACGACATCCAGCACCTGAAGGCCAAGGTGGACGCCGGCGCCGACTACGTGATCACCCAGATGTTCTTCGACAACGCGCCCTACTTCTCGTTCGTCGAGCGCTGCCGCGCCGCGGGCATCACGGTGCCGATCATCCCGGGCCTGAAGGTCGTCGGGCGCAGGAGCCTGCTGACCAACATCCCGCGCAACTTCCACGTGGACCTGCCCGACGGGCTCGTGGACGCCGTCGCCGCCACGAAGGACGCCGGCGAGGCGGGCGTCATCGGGGTCGAACACGCCTTCGCGCAGGCGCGGGGGCTGCTCGACGGCGGCGCGCCGGGCGTGCATTTCTTCGTCTACAACGACGCGCGTCTCACCGCCGAGGTGCTCCAGAAGCTGGACATGTGAAATGAGCGACCAGCACAGGGCGACCGCGTTCGCGCTGGCGGCCGTGCTGATGTGGTCGACGGTGGCGACCGCCTTCAAGCTGACCCTCGAACATATCGGACCCGCGCAACTGCTCGCCTATGCCGCTCTGGTGTCGCTGGCGGTGCTGGCGGGCCTGATCACCGTCCAGGGCAAGTGGACACTGCTGGGCGGCGCCTCCCGCGGGCAACTGACGCGCGCGGCGGCCCTCGGCCTGCTCAACCCCCTGCTCTACTACCTGGTGCTCTTCGCCGCCTACGACCGCCTGCCCGCCCAGGTGGCCCAGCCGCTCAACTACACCTGGGCGCTGACGCTGACCTGGCTGTCGGTCCCGCTGCTCGGCCACAAGCTGGGCCTGCGCGACCTGACGGCGGGCCTGGTCTGCTACGGCGGCGTGGTGATCATCGCCACCGGCGGCGACGTGACCGCCCTGCGCTTCGACGACACGCCCGGCGTCGCGCTGGCCCTGGGCAGCACGGTGCTGTGGGCCCTGTACTGGCTGGGCAACGCGCGCTCGCGGCTGGACCCGGTGGTCGGTCTCTTCGCGAACTTCGCCGCCGGCACGCCGCTGGTCTTCCTGTACGCGCTGCTCTTCGCCGATCTGCGGGCCGACCTCCCCGGTCTGCTGGGCGCCGTCTACGTGGGCGCGGTGGAGATGGGCTTCACCTTCGTGCTGTGGCTGACGGCGCTGCGGCTGACCGCCTCGACCGCCCGCATCGCCAACCTGATCTTCCTGTCGCCGTTCGTGTCGCTGCTGTTCATCCAGTTCGTGCTCGGCGAGCCGGTACGGAGAGCTACGCCGCTGGGACTGGTGCTGATCGTGGGTGGGCTCGTCTGGCAGCGGATGGGGCGGAGGAGGACATCGCGCGCCTGAGGGTCTTCGATATCACGCAGGTCGAGAAGCTGGCGAAGCTGCGCAGGGACATTACCATTGTGCGGGCCGGGCCGGTGTGAAATGCTGCCCCGGACACGCGAAAGGGAGACCGGCTTGGCGATCATGACCCGCGACGCGCTCGACGCGATCCAGACCCTCGTGAACACCCACCTGCGCTGCCTCGGCCGTCCCGCCGAGGTGCTGGAAGCCGGCTGCGGGCGCTTCAAGCATTTCGACTATCCCGTCGACGCCGTGATCACGGGCCTGGACATCTCCCGCGAACAGCTCGATCTCAACGATCACGTGCAGGAGCGCTGCCTGGGCGACGTGCAGACCTGGCGGACCGAGCGTCAGTGGGACGCGACGGTCAGCATGTACGTCCTGGAGCACCTGGACGATCCGGCGCGCACGGTGCGCAACATGCTCGACTGGACCCGTCCCGGCGGCCTGGTGGTGCTCGGCGTGCCGAACCTTTGGTCGCTGCGCGGCCTGATCACCAAGCTGACGCCCTTCTGGTTCCACAAGCTGGTCTACAGGCTTGTCTACCGGCGCACCATTCCGCCCTTCCCCACCACGCTCAAGCTCGACGCCGCGCCCGCCAGCCTGCGCGAACTGCTCGCCGGTTGCGACCTGCTGCACGAGGGCTGGGCCCAGGAGCGCATCCGCATGCCCTTCGCGCTGGTCTACGAGGGGGTGATCTGGATCGGCAAGATCCTGTCGCTGGGGCGCTGGCGCCCCGAGGACATGAACTACTACGTGGTGGCGCGCAAGCCAGGCGAGGCGTGACGGTCACCCCCGTCCGTGATATCGACCCTCCCGAGACGTCGAGGCCCCCTCCCGCGCCGGGAGGGGGCCTTTGCCTGTCGACGACGTCCGGTCGCGCTACCGCACCAGCATCATCTTCCTGGTCGTCATCTTGCCTTCGTTGAGCACCCTGTAGAGGTACATGCCCGACGGCATGGCGTCGCCGCGGTCGTTCTGGCCGTTCCAGACCACACGGTGGGTTCCGGACGCGAACTCGCGATCGGCCAGGGTGGTCACGAGCTGGCCTTTCAGGTCGTAGACGCCCAGGCGCACGTGTCCCTCGCGCTCGGTGGTGAACGCGATGGTGGTCTGCGGATTGAACGGGTTGGGCGTGTTCTGGGCCAGGCGGAAGGTGCCGGGCACCTCACCCTCGGCCACCGGCGTCGGGCCGCTGATGTCCACGGCCTGGGCCGCGTCCACGTTGGCCAGGAAGTCGGCCTGGTCCACGCCCCAGACCAGCGCCCAGACGAAGACCGCGTCCTCTCCCGAGAGGATGTCCACCGGCCCGGAAGCGTTCACGACCGACCAGTCGGCCGGCGTGGATCCGGTCGTCCTGCTGAGGAAGCCGTTTATGATCCGCATCTTCGTGTTGTCGATGATGTAGCCGTTGGGATACACCTCGTCCGGGTTGCTGACACAGTAGAGGTTCGCTACGGTCGTCGTGCCGAGCTGCGTGATGCCGTAGTGGGGCAGGGCGCTGCTGGCATACATGTAGCTGACGCGGCGCGGCGCGCCGGTCCAGGCGATGTTGGCGCCCGCGTCGCCGATGTCGAAATCGCAGAAGATCGCGGCGTAGTAGTTCAGCAGATCCGCCACATCGCCGTTGTGCACCGTGTAGCGCAGGACGACGAAATCGTCGTTGGGCGCGTCGGCGAAGGCGAAGCTCTCCTGGGTCACGGTGACGCTGCGGGGGGCGAAGTGGCCGCTGTCGTCGTAGACGGCGAGGTAGTCCTGGTCCGAGATAACGCCGCCCAGGTCCTTCACGCGGCCGGTCGGGTCCAGGGTGACCGCCCAGTCGTACGAGCCCTCGTCGTAGTCGTGGTTGCAGATGTAGTTGTTCGAGTTGCCGCCCCAGAAGGAGCCCAGGTAGAGCCCGTTCTCCCCCGGGGGTCCGAAGCCCACGCCCTCGATCTGGTCCGAGCTCATGAAGCCCAGCGAGCCCATGTCGGTGACGGTCAGCAGCACGTTGCCCGCGTCGTGGGTGAGGTACTCGGGCAGGCCCACGTAGTACTCCACGTCGAAGACCTTGTGGTAGTCGTTCTGCGCGGTGAGGGTCAGCAGCATGGTGAAGGTCTCGCCCTGCGCGGCGCCGCCATCGGCGGTCAGGGTGAAGTGGTCGCCGGCGTTGTCGGCGGTGCCGCCGTTCTGGGCGACGGTGCCGAAGGAGGCGGACGCGTCGCCGACGGCGACCGGATCGCCCGCCGCGACGGCCAGGGCGCCCATGACGCCGGTGCCGTCGGTGTTGGGGCTGTTGTTGACCAGCGTGAAGACCACGTCGAAGCTCTCGCCCGGGTCGATGATGCCGTCGCCAGTGGCGTCCAGTATCTCGTAGCCGGTCCAGGTCAGGTGCGGCGTGGTGCCGGTGGGCGTGGCGCCCAGCGCGGCGTCCGCGTCGATGCGGCCCGAGCCGAACTGGTTGTCCTTGCCGGCCGTACCGAGTTCGACCGCGGTCTGCTCCATGATGGAGTCCATGCCCGCGGGCGAGAGGCTGGGGTTCTTCTCCAGCAGCAGCGCGGCGAGACCGGCGGCGTGCGGACAGGACATCGACGTGCCGCTCCAGCTGTTGCCGGAATAGCCGTTGGGGATGGTCAGGGAGTTGACGTTGACGCCGGGGGCGCACACGTCGGGCTTGGTCAGGCCGGCGCCGGGATTGTAGGGCCAGTCGTACCAGGGAGCCACGTCGCCCCAGTTGACGGGACCTTGCGACGAAGAGCTGTAGCCCGCGTCGCTGAGGTAGCCGGTGCCCCCGACGGCCACCACGCCGCTGGTCGACGTGTAGGGCGTGCCGGCGATGGGGTTCCAGGGGGCGGGACAGCGCGCGGTCAGGCCCAGCTCGATGGGCGGATCGTAATTGTAGTGGTCGTTGCCGGCGGAATTGAAGATCAGCAGGCCGGCGACGCGCAGCGCGTTGACCGTCTCGCGCTCGGTGCGCATGTACGAGGGCGGCAGCTCTCCCGGCACGCCCAGGGACATGGTCAGGACGCGGGCGCCGTTGACCAGCAGGTACTGGTAGCCGTCCCAGATCATGCCCAGGGTGCCTGTGCCGTCCCAGGCGAAGGCCTTGACGGCCATGATCTGCGCGTCCGGCGCGACGCCGGTCACGGTGCCGTTGGTGCCGTCGCCGGCCACCGTGCCGGCGGTGTGGGTGCCGTGCCCCGGGCTGATGGAGTCGTCGTTGGGATTGCCGTCGTCGTCGCCCACGTCGTAGCCGTGGATGTCGTCGACGTAGCCGTTGCCGTCGTCGTCGATCTCGTTTCCGTCGATCTCGCCGGTGTTGGTCCACAGGTTGTTGGCGATGTCGGGATGGGTCAGGTAGACGCCCGAGTCGATGTGACCGACCACCACGCCGTTGCCGGTGTAGCCCAGGCCCCAGGCCAGGTGGGCGTCGATCCACTCGATGTTCCAGGCGTTGCCCCTGCTGGTGGCGTCGGCCGCGGCCTCGGTGGCGGGCTTGCTCTCGCTGCAGGTCAGCACGTCGGCCAGCAGGTCGTAGCTCGCGTCGTGATGCATGACGCCCGAGACGGCCTTGTCGGCGGCGACGGCGGCGATGGCCGCCGCGTCGGCGTAGAAGTTGATCGCGTTGGCCAGCCACAGGGTCTTGACCCGTTCCACGCGGCCGGCTGCGGAGATCCGTGCCACCGCATCCGCATGCGTGCGGTCGAAGTGGCCGCGCAGGGCGTCGACCACGGCGGCGCGTCGGGTCTCGAACGGCGCGCCCGCCAGGTCCGCGTCCAGGGCGGTCAGGTCGGCGCGGTCGTCCAGGATCATCAGCACGCGGACGGTCTCGCCGGCCGCCTTGCCGGCCAGGACGGCCTGCAGGTCGGGGGCGATCTCGGCCGCGGCGGCGGGCGCAACTGCCGTCGCCGTCAGCGCCAGCAACAGGAACAGGGGTACAGCGAGCCTACGCAACATGTCGGCGTCTCCTTGGTCGGGGCATGACCGGAACCGGACGGACCGATCCCGGCCCGAGTGCAGGCATCTGGCGGCGGGGGGATGGGTGAACGGTGTCTCCCTCACAGACGCATTTCTTTCGAGATTCACGTACAGGATAACAAATTCGGCGGGGGAATTCAATGGGGACGGGTCTCGATCCGGCGGTAGCGCTCCTTCATCCGACCAGCATCATCCCGCCGCTTTGACAGCTCCCGCCCGCCTGCAGCCAGGGGAACCCGGAGAGATCATCGACGTCGAAGCCGTGCCTGAAGCAGGTGGGGGGATATTATAGGTCCGGTTCCGGACCATAACCGACGACGATGGCTTCGCCCCCGTCGCCGTACCCGAGTCGGGCCGGCCCGGGCCGGCCAGCTCGCCTCGTCGAACGCGATCTCCGCCCAAAGAGCGCCCTGCTCCGTCCCGTCATCCAGGTATTTCCAGACCGGGCCGACGGGCGCGCTCAGCCGAAGGGATCGTCCCGCCCGAAGTCCGGCAGGTAGTGCTCCCGGCTCGCCAGCTCCTGCAGGAAGGCGTTCTCGAGACCGAGCTCCAGCGCGCAGTCGACGATCTCCCGGTATTCCGCCGCGGTCAGGTGCCGGTCGATGCCCGGGTGGTCGCACGCCTTGTGCTGCGGAGAGTACTGCGACATGACGCTGACGAAGACATCCGGCGACAGCTCCGCCAGCAGGCCCAGGCAGCGGCGGCTGTTCTCGAGGTGGCCCGGCAGGACCAGATGGCGCACCAGCAGGCCCCGCGTCGCGACGCCGTCATCGTCCACCCGCAGATGACCCACCTGGTCCAGCATCTCCTCCAACACCCCGGGGACGACCTCCGGGTAATCCTCCGCTCCCGAATACCGCGCGGCGAGCCCGGCGTCCAGGTACTTGAGGTCGGGCAGGTAGACATCGACCAGGCCGCGGAGGTCGCGGAGCATGTCCACCGCGTCGTAGCCGTTGGAGTTGTAGACGACGGGCACCGCGAGTCCCCGGCCCCTGGCGGCGACGACGGCGTCGGCCATCTGCGCCGCCACGTGGGACGGCGAGACGAAGTTGACGTTGTGGGCGCCACGGTCCTGCAGGCGCAGCATCTCGTCGGCGAGCCCGGCGGCGGTCAGGCCGCGGGCGTCGCGCCGCCCGAAATCCTGGCTGATCTGGTGATTCTGGCAGAATACGCAGCGCAGGTTGCAGCCGGCGAAGAAGATGGTGCCCGAACCGCGCGTGCCCGAGATGGGCGGCTCCTCGCCGAAGTGCGGTCCGGCGTGGGCGACCAGGGCGTCACGGCCGATCCCGCAGACCCCGAGCTCGCCGGCGAGCCGGTCGACCCCGCAGGCGCGGGGGCAGCAGATGCAGTTCGACAGCCGGGATGCGAACGTCTCCATGGCGGCGCGGCCCCCGTCCTCAGCGCCTCGCGCGAACGGCCGTGACGACCGGCGCGGCGCCGGGGATTCCGGGCGTCGCGCGCCGGGTGAGATTCATGAGACCTCGTGGGCGTAGGAGATCTCCGCCGTCTTGCCCAGCATCGCCCCCACCGAGCAGAAGGTCCCGGACGAGAGCTTGATCGCACGCGCCAGCTTCTGTTCGGGCACGTCGCCGGTCACGACGTACTTCAGCCGGATCGCGGTGTAGACCCTGGGGTGGTCCTCGGCGCGCTCGGCCCCGATCTCCACGCGCAGGCTCTCGGGCGGGCAGCGCATCTTCTCCAGGATGGCCACCACGTCCAGGGCGCCGCAGGCGGCCAGCGCGTGCAGGACCGCCTCCATGGGGCTCGGGGCGGAGCCGTCGCCGCCTTTCTCGACGGGGATGTCGAAGGCGCCGGTGCGCCCATCGGGCGTGCGGCCGGTGAAGCGGCGTTTGCCCTCCCAGGTGACGACGTGCTCGGTCATGACTGCAGTCCTCCGGAGCGTCCTCAATCGCGCCTGTGCACGCGGTGGCGGATGCGGCCCCGCAGGCGCGGCAGGTCCTCGTAGTGATCCATCCGGCGCATCAGCGCGTTGATCTCGGCGCCGAGCAGGAAGATGAACCCCGACAGCCACAGCCAGACCATCAGGATGATCACCGCGGCGATGGAGCCGTACGTCACGTTGTAGGCGCCGAAGTTGCGCAGGAAGAGGCGGAACAGCGACGACGCCAGGAACCACAGCACCGTGGCGGCCACCGTGCCGGGTAGGATCCACACGTAGCGCTGCTTCGCCTCCGAGGCGAAATGGTAGAGGATGGACACGGCCAGCAGGTTCAGCAGCAGGACCAGCGGCAGCCGCAGTGTGGACCAGAAGTTGTAGCTGTCGCCCGCGAGCCCGAGGAACTGGAAGAACTTGTGCGACAGCGACGGTCCGAGCAGCACCAGCAGGGTCGAAAGGATCACGAAGCCGCTCAGCACCAGCGTCAGCAGGATCGAGATCAGCTTCTGGTACGCGATGTTGCGCTTGGGATGGATGTTGTAGACGCGGTTGATGGTGGTGATCAGCACGCCCACGCCCATCGACCCCGACCACAGCGCCGCCAGCAGACCGAAGCCCAGGATGCTGCCCTCGCGCTCGCTCAGCACCGTATGCACCGTGCCGGCCACCAGGTCGTAGGCCGGCCCGGGTAGGGTCTCGCGCAGGCTGTTCAGCACCTGGTCCGGCTCCAGGATGGGCAGGTAGCTGATCAGGCTCAGCAAGAACAGCAGGAAGGGGAACACCGCGAGCATCATGAAGTAGGCGATCTGCGCCGCCATGCCCATGCAGTCGTCGTAGCCGATCTCCCGTTGCAGCCTGCGCAGGAAGAGGCCCGCTCGCGTCAGTTTTCTCCGGTAGTCCATGTCCGGCATAGAATGACGGGCGAACGGGGAAAAAGCAACATCCTGCAGCGGGGCGGCGTCCATCTTTCCGCGTCGCGCGCGGCGGGACGGTTGCCCGGGACGGAAAGTCGTGGCAGAATGGCCCTTCCGGTGCCGAACAAACCCTGCCTGGAGGAACCCATGAGATTCGCTGTCGCCGTCCTGGCGCTCTGCCTGATGATTCCCGCCGCCGCGCTCCTGGCCGAGGATGCCGAAGAGAAGTCGACCGTTCCGATCGACGAGTGGCTCGTGAAGGAAACCGTGCGCCTGGTCCTGCCGGCCTTCCACGACGAGAAGCCGGGCGCCTTCGACAGGGACGACTTCCTCGACGCGCCCTCTCTCGACACGGCACGGTTGCGTCCCCACGCGGGTGACGACGGCTGGACGGTCGGCCACATGTCGGTCGGTGTCGGTTGTCAGGGTGTGGCGGAGACCTGGCTGGCCACCTACATCACGAGCGACCGCTTCCTGAAGGCGAAGCTGCGGCTGCCCGCGACCTGCCTGGCCGGGGCCTGGCTCGACGGCGTATCGGTTTCGCTCTCCGGAGACGAACCGGAAGGCGAGCTCAAGCTCCGGCGGGGTACGGGCCTGCTGCTCGTCAGGGTGATCGTGGGCGAGGATCCCGATTCCCTCGAGACACGCTCCGTCAATCTCACGGCCGAGCTGGTCCTCGACGACGAAAACGACGGGAAGAACCTCTCGTTCTCCGCGGCGGAGACCCGCGCCGTCGACATCCGCGACATCCTCGACGCGCCCAAGGTCTCCTCGCTGGCCCTGTCCCCCGACGGCTCCCTGGTGGCCCTGACCCTCGGCGCGTACGGTCCCGACGGCGCGCCCGGCGCCTGGCTCGAGATCCGCGACACGGATAAGGGCGGTCTCGTGCGCACCTGGCGCGGCGCCCCGGAGGACGGAAACGTCCGCTGGCTGCCGCACGGCCGCGCCGTGTCCTACACGTCGTCGCACGAGAAGAAGACAACCCTCTGGATCTACGACCTGGAGACCGAGCGCGTGCGCGCCGCCCTGCGCGACCTGGAGCACTTCGAGGGCTACGCCTGGAATCCCGACGGCCGCTCGCTGGTCTACGCCTACGGCGTGGAGGCCGAAGCGGACGAACGCAAGGTCAAGCGCCTCGAGGCGATCGAGGACCGCTGGCCGAAGTGGCGCAACCGCAGCTACCTGGTGGAGGTGACGTGGCCGGGCGGCGCGTCCCGCCGTCTCACCGCCGGCGCCGTCAGCGCCGCGGACTGGACCTTCAGCCCGCGGGGCACGCACCTGCTCTTTTCGCGCACCTGGCCCGATCCCCTGGAGCGCCCCTATGCGAGGACCGAGTGGTTCGAGCTGGACCTGGGCGACCTGTCCGTCGAAACGGTGCTGACCGACCGCTGGATCGGACAGGCGGCCTACGGCGCGGACCGCGGCACGCTGGTGCTGGTCGGCTCGCCGTCGGCCTTCGGCGGGATCGGCCGCGACTTGCCCGAGGGTGTCGTCCCCAACGATTACGGCGGACAGCTCTTCCTCTACGATCGCGGACGCGGCGAGCCCAAGCCCCTGAGCCGCGACTTCGACCCGACCGTGCAGCGCGCCGTGTGGCACGACAGCGGCCGGATCGTCGCCCGCGTGCTCGACAAGCAGTACCAGCGCCTAGCGACCTGTACGCCCGCCGGCGCCTGGACCTTCTACGACGCGGGCGTCGAGGTGGTGGCGGACTGGGAGGTGTCGCGCGGCGCCAAGACCGTGGTCGCCACCGGCACGAGCGCCACAGCCCCCCAGAAGCTCACCGCCTTCGCCCTGAAGGGACGCGAACCGCGCGTGCTGCTCGACCCCGGCGCCGACCGCTACGCCGACGTGACCTTCGGCCGCGTCGAACCCTTCGTCGCCAAGCTGGCGGACGGCATGGAGCTGGACGGCCGCGTCTATTATCCGCGCGACTACGACCCCGCGCTGAAGTACCCGGCGATCGTCTACTACTACGGCGGCACGTATCCCATCACCCGCGACTTCGGCGGGCGCTATCCCAAGAACGTCTGGGCCGGGCAGGACTACTTCGTCTACGTGCCCAATCCCAGCGGCGCCCTGGGCTACGGACAGGCGTTCGCCGCCCGACACGTCAACGACTGGGGCAGGCTCACCGCCGGCGAGGTCATCGAGGGCACCAGGGCCTTCCTCGCGGCCCATCCGGCGGCCGACGGCGAGCGCCTGGGTTGCATCGGCGCCTCCTACGGCGGGTTCTTGACCATGTACCTGATCACCCGCACCGACATGTTCGCCGCCGCGGTCGCCCATGCCGGCATCTCGAGCATCAGCAGCTACTGGGCGGAGGGCTACTGGGGTTACGCCTACGGGGCGCGAGCCCTGGCCGGCGCCTTCCCCTGGACCGATCCCGACCTCTACGTGGGACAGAGTCCCCTGTTCAGCGCCGATCTGATCTCCACGCCCCTGCTGCTGCTGCACGGCTCCGACGACACCAATGTGCCCAGGGGCGAGAGCGACGGCCTCTACATCGCGCTGAAGATGCTGGGCAAGGAGGTCGAATACGTGCAGGTCGAGGGACAGGATCATCACATTCTCGATCACGACCGGCGTATCACCTGGAACGACACCATCCTGGCCTGGTTTGCCCGCGAGCTGAGGGACCGGCCCGGCTGGTGGGACGATCTCTACCCTGCGGCGGAATCAGTCTCGTGATCGGCCGGGACGGACGCCTGTCCGTCCCGGCCGCAAGTTCCTGGTTCGTTGTATGATCTGGGTATTTGTGCTATAATATTGCTTCCGATGGAGATCTCACGGAGACGGACCTTTCATCCTGGAGCATGCAAAGAACCGCCATGAAATCGACGGTTACGCTCATCCCCCTGATCGCCCTGACCCTCGTGCTCGCCCGGCCCGCCCCGGCGGGTACCGGCAGGGGATCTTCGACATCGGTCCGTCTCGACGCCGAGCCGCCCCTGTGCGGCATCGTCGCGGCGCCGGCGGGCGAGACCCTGGTCGCCGGCGAGACGACCTTCTTCTCCTGGTGGGCCAGCGACACCTACCCCGCGCCAGACGACTCGTGCCGCGTCGCCGCCGTGCTGGCCCGCGGCGTGCCCGTGGACTCCGTCTCCTACTCAGACGCCCTGGACCATCAGTGGGAATGGGTCGTCACCGAGGTCAGCTCCGGCAATTCCGTCCTGCAGGTGACCGTGCGCGACCAGTTCGGCAACACGGCGACGGCGCAGAGCGGGTCCTTCATGACCCTGCTGTCCACCACCGGCGCCCCCGCCGCGCCCGCCTCTTGCGGGCTGTCCGCACCCGCGCCCAACCCGTTCAACCCGCAGACCTCCGCGTCGTTCACCCTGTCCGAGGCCGGGCCCGTCTCCCTGATCGTCTACGACCTGCAGGGCCGGCTCGTGCGCCGGTTGTTCGAGGGCGCGCTGGCCGCCGGGACGCACGCGCGCGCCTGGGACGGACGCGGTGACGACGGACGCCGGGTGTCCGGCGGCCCCTACCTGATGAGGCTGTATGCGCCGGGCGGCGGCTCGGCTACCCGGAAAGTGGTGCTGCTGCCGTGAGTAACACGCGAACGCTCGCCGCGGCCCTGGCCGCACTCGCACTGGCGGCGGCGGCCCGCGCGGCCGATCCCCTCGTGACCGGCATCGTGGCCGCCCAGCGCACCGACGGCAGCATGCTCGTGGACGTGACCTACGACCTCGCCGACGCCGATGGCGACGTCTGCACCGTCTCGATCAACGCGTCCGAGAGCGGCGGCGCGGACTGGGCCCTGCCCTGCCTCACCCTCTCCGGTGACGCGGGCGACGGCGTGGTGCCCGGCGCGGGCAAGCACGCCGTCTGGGACTTCGGCCGCGACAACGCGGGCTGGACCGGCGAGGACTTCCAGGTCCAGGTGATCGCCAGCGACCACGGCTACGACTGGCGCTCCCACTCGCCCAGCAACTACGCCGCCCACAACTGGGGGCCGTTCGATTACGAGGATCCGGCCACGGCCGAGAAGATCGCGCGCGCCGACCTGCTCACCATCACCACGCGCCTCTTCTGGGACAACGGCCCCTACGAGGCCCTCGGAATAGTGGACCGCATCAAGTCCCACAACCCCGAGTGCAAGGTCATCGGCTACATCCTGTCCGAGGACATCCGTTTGGAATGGGTCGATGCCCAGCCCGGCTCCTACGGCCGCAACCTCTACGACGCGCTGTTGCCCTACTGGTCCTACACGACCACCGGCGACACGCTCATGAACTGGCCGGGCATGGTCACACTCAACATCCTCGACCAGACCTGCCGCGAGATCATCGTCTCAACCTACGTGGACTACCACAACCAGACGTCCACCCGGTTCGACGGCGTCTTCTGGGACTACTATGCCCTTCAGGTGTGGATCCCCAGCTTCGTGACCTGCGAAGGCGAGGCCGACCTGGATCTGGACGGGATCCCCATGCCGCAGGATCCCGACGAGGTCGCCGCCTATCACGCGGCGCAGGAGGACCTCGTCACCCGGATGCGCACAGCCATGGGCGACGGTTTCATCCAGGTCTTCAACGGCGTGCGCGCCCAGGTGGACTCTACCTTCGCGGCCATGGGCGACGGCATCAACTACGAGCTCTTCCCTACCCTGATGTTCGACGAGCCCGCGGAGATGAGCCACGCCATGAACATCAACGATCCTATCAGCCTCTGGCACACGAGCACCTGGCCGCGCACCACGGCGGGCGGTCCCTATGTCCTGCTCGAGAACATACAGCGCTACAACTACTTCGACGACCAGGGCGTGGTCCAGAAATACGACTCCGGCGACTTCTTCCGCGTGATCGGTCTGTTGATCGACGGCATCTGGCCCGTCTGGGACTCGGTCCACGAGCACTGGTGGGACTGGCCCGAGGTCATGGTCAACCTGGGCGATCCGCTGGAACCGACGGTTATCAACGGCGACGTCTTCACGCGCCAGTTCACCTACGGCGATGTCAGGATGGAGATGGGCGACGGCGAGTGGCCCAATCCGTTCAGCTGGGAGATCACCGTCAACAGCAACCTCGTCGAGATGCTCGACATCCCCTTCCACTACCCCTAGAGATTCAGGGAATGTCCGCCAAGTGCTCTCCCCCGTCGATCAGGATCGTCTGCCCGGTCACCGCACGGCACCCCAGCAGGAACTCCAGCGCGTCCGCCGCGTCGTCCGGCGCGGGGAAACGCCCCAGGGGCAGCGCGTCGCGGTTCGTGTGCGCGTACCCGTCGGGCGGATCGACCGGCGGCAGCACCGCGCCCAGGGCGATCTCGTTGACGCGGATGCGCGGCGCCAGGGCGGCGGCCAGGTTGCGCGTCAGTACGTGCAGCGAGGCCTTGCTGTGGGTATAGGAAAAGTAGCCCTCGCGCGGACGCAGGGCGTGGATGTCGTTCACGTTGATGATGTCGCCCTCGCGGTCGGGCGGCAGGGCGGCGGCGAAGGCCCTGCTCAGCAGCAGCGGCGCGCGCAGGTTGATCCTCTGGGTGCGGCTCCATGCATCCAGGTCCAGCTCCGCGAGACAGTCGCGCTCGAAGATGGCGGCATTGTTCACCAGGATATCCAGGCCGCCCAGGACCTCGCGCGCCTCGTCGACCACACGCGAAGGGGTCTCGGCGCTCTGCAGGTCGCCGGCCACCACGGCGGCGCGGACGCCCAGGGCCGCAATCCCGCGCGCCGTGTCGGCGGCGACGCCCGAGGCATCGCGCGTCAACAGCGCCACGTCGGCCCCCAGGCTCGCCAGCCGCAGGGCCAGCACCTTGCCCACGCGCACGGCGCCTCCGGTCACAAGCGCCTTGCGTCCGGCCAGGTCGTTCATGATGCGGCCTTTCTCAGGACGATCACCAGGGCGCCCTCGCCGCCCCAGTCGCGGGGGGCGGGCCGCCAGCCGGCCACGTCCTCGGGATGATCCTTGAGCCAGCGCCGGACCAGCGGGGCGATGACGGGCGCGCCCTCGGAGCGCAGGCCCTTGCCGTGCACCACGAGCAGCTCGCGGGTGC
>JAHIYU010000091.1 GCA_018814885.1 bacterium
AGAGCCTGCTGCCCGTCTGGCGCATCCGCCTGCTCCATTCGGCACGCGCCCAGCTGCTGCCCGTCGAGACGGGGACCGCGCCGGAACCGGCCGTCCGAGCCGCCTCCGCGACGGCCTGCATCGCCCTGCGCGGCGCAGGCATCACCGGCGATCCGTCCTGGGCGCGCATCGAGCGCGACCCGCACCCCCTGGTCCGCGAGGCCGTCTGGACCGGCATGTGCCGCCACATCCTGACGCCCCGGGAGGTCGCGCAACGGGCCCAGACGGTCGGCCGGGGCCTGCAGGCCCCGCTGCGCATGTCCGCCTGCGAAGGGCTCGTCGCGGCCTGGCGTCGTTTCCAGGGCGAGGAGCACCCGCCGCAGGAGTTGGCGCACGTCGCGGACGCGGTGCAGACGGCGTTGCGCCGTGTCCTGCGCGAGGACGATCCCCACGCCGCTGCCCTCGCCGCCGATCTGCTCGCCTCCTTCCCGGCCGACGAGAACCTGATCGCTCTGCTCGAGGCCTGCGAGAATGCCCGCGGCCTGCCCGGCGTGGACGTGCGCCGCGGCGTGCTGGGAACGCTCGCGGCTCTCCAGGCCGACACCGCCTACGCCATGGCGGACACCTTGCGCCCGCGCATCGCCGCCGTCCTCGAAGCCGGCTTCGACTTCCCCGAACCGCACGTGCGCCTGGCCGCCCGCGCGGCCGCCGCCGCCGGGAATCTGATCGAGCCCGGCCTGGTCCCCAGCGAGGCCAGCCTGGGCGCCACGCTGCCCGCCCACGTACGCGACCCTCGCCAGGCGCCCCTCGCCCTGCCCTTCGACGCACCGCGCGTGCGTTGCATCACCGGGCGCGGCGACTTCGTCATGGCGCTCGACGGGGGAATCGCACCCAACACCTGCGCCACGTTCCTGGCGCTCGTTCGCGACGGTTTCTACGAGGGCCTGTCCTTCCACCGCGTGGTGCCCGACTTCGTGATCCAGGGCGGCGATCCCCTGGGCACTGGCTGGGGCGGGCCCGGCTTCACGATCCGCAGCGAGTGGAGCACGACGACCTACGAGCGCGGCACCGTCGGGGTCGCCCATTCAGGCAGGGACACCGGCGGCAGCCAGTTCTTCGTCACCCTCTCCCCGCAGCCGCACCTCGACGGCCGCTACACCGTGTTCGGCAAGGTGGTCGAGGGCATGGAGGTTGCGGAATCGATGCAACCGGGCGACACTTTCCGACTGATCGTCGAGCCGTGAACCGCCGTCGTCCCGTCCACAGGAGGTCATCATGTCCAAAGGTGTTCTGATTACCATCGCCGTCCTGGCGGTCATCGCGTTCGCCGTCATCGGCCTGGTCGGCAAGTACAACGCCGTGGTCGGTCAGCAGGAGGACGTCGAGGGGCAATGGGGGAACGTGCAGAACGTCTACCAGCGCCGCGCCGATCTGATCCCCAACCTGGTCGAGACCGTCAAGGGCTACGCGGCGCACGAGCGCGAGACCCTCGAGGCGGTTATCAACGCCCGCGCCAGGGCCACCCAGGTGTCAGCCGAGATCACGCCCGAGACCTTGAACGACCCCCAGTTCCTGCAGCAGTTCCAGCAGGCGCAGGACGGGTTGTCCCAGGCGCTGGGCCGTCTGATGGTGGTGATCGAACGCTATCCGGATCTGAAGGCCAACCAGAACTTCCTGGAGCTGCAGAACCAGCTCGAGGGCACCGAGAACCGCATCGCCGTCGAGCGCCGCCGCTTCAACGACATGGCGCGCGACTACAACACGACGATCAGGCGCTTCCCCACCAACTTGGTCGCCGGCATGTTCGGCTTCGAGAAACGCGCCTACTTCGAGGCCGCCGGCGGCGCCGAACAGGCCCCGGCCGTGAACTTCGGGGAGTGACCGCGTGAGCAGAACGACCCTGGCGATCTGCCTGCTGGCTCTGACGGCCGCCGCCGCGCACGCCGCGCCGCCGCCGGCGCCCGGGCATCACTTCGACGACCGGGTGGGCCTCATCTCGCGGGACGAAGCGGCCGCCTTCACGCGCACCCTGGAGGCGTTCGAGAAGCGCACGGGCATCCAGTTCGTCGTCACCATCCTGCCCGAACTCGAGGGCGATCTCGAGGACACCGTCAACCGCATCTACGAGTCGTGGCGGATCGGCGACCGCGAGACCGAGCGCGGCGTGCTGCTCGCCGTCTTCCCCCGCGACAAGCGATCGCGCCTCGAGGTGGGCTACGGCCTGGAGGGCGAACTCACCGACCTGAAATCCGGGCGCATCCTGCGCGAGATGCAGGAGCTGCCCGCCGACCCGGCGGCGCAGCGCTTCGCCCTGGTCATGATCCGCGTCGCCGAGGCCGTCGCTCCGGACGACCCGCTGGCGGCGGGCGAGTTCGCCGAGGGGTACACGTATTCCAGCCGACGGGGCCGCACGCGCGGGCTGCCGGGGATCATCTTCTGGATCATCCTGATCCTCGCCCTGACCGGCGGGCGCGCCGGCCGCAACCGCTGGCTCGGCCCCTTGATCATCGCCTCGTCCCTGAGCGGCGGCGGCCGCCGCGGCGGCGGTTTCG
>JAHIYU010000092.1 GCA_018814885.1 bacterium
CCCGCCGGCGCGGCCCGGCAACACGCTCGCGGGGGTCGGCGCCCGGGTCACCTGTCCGACCTCCCGTCCAGATGCCCGCAGATCCCGGCCACGCGGCGGCCGATGTCGCCGGCGCCCAGGGTCACCAGCAGGTCGCCGGGCTCCAGGCGGTCGTCGAGCCAGCGGTCGATCGCGTCCGCGCCCTCCAGCAAATCCACAGCCGCGAAGCCCAGACGCGCCATGGCTCCGGCGATGAGACCGCTGTCGACGCCGACGAGCGGCTCCTCGCTGGCGGCGTAGACCGGCAACAGGCCCACGTGATCGGCCGCCGCCAGGGCCGCGGCGAACTGTGCGTGGAAATGCCGTGTCCGGGTGAAACGGTGCGGCTGGAAGAGGACCACCACGCGGCGGCCCGACGTGCGGGCCACCCGCAACGTCGCCGCCAGTTCGGTGGGATGATGGCCGTAGTCGTCCACCACCAGCACGCCGCCGTGCTCGCCGCGGTCTTCGTAGCGGCGTCCCACGCCGGCGAAACCGGCGAGCGCCTGCGCGGTCTGGCCGAAGGGGACCCCCAGTTCCATGCCCACGGCGACCGCGGCGAGGGCGTTGGACAGGTTGTGCCGCCCGGCGAGCCGCAACTGGAGGCGTCCCATCTCGCGTTCGCCCACGAGCACCGTGGCCGACATCGCCCGCTCATCATCGGGTACGCCGCGGACGTCCGCCCCGGGGTTCAGGCCGTAGGTGATCACCTTGCGGTCGAGACCGGGGATCAGGGCGCGCACCTCGGGATCGTCCCCGCACAGAATGCAGGCGCCGTAGAAGGGGACCTTCGCCAGAAAAACCGCGAAGGCGGCGCGCAGGGCCGCGAGATCGGGATAGTAGTCCACGTGTTCCAGATCCATGTTCGTGACCACGGCGATGGCCGGCACCAGCTGCAGGAAGGAGCCGTCGCTCTCGTCGGCCTCCGCCACCAGGTATTCCCCCCGGCCCAGGATGGCGTTCGCACCGGTGGTCAGGGCCCGTCCGCCCACGAGCACGGTGGGATCCAGCCCGCCGGCCGCCAGCACCTCCGCGACCAGCGAGGTCGTGGTGGTCTTGCCGTGCGAGCCCGCCACGGCGATGCCGTACTTGAGGCGCATGAGCTCGGCGAGCATCTCGGCCCGGCGGATCACCGGGATGCCGTCGCGGCGCGCCGCGGTGATCTCCGGATTCGTCTCGGACACGGCGGAGGAATAGACCACGACGTCGGCTCCCCGCACCTGTTCCTCCCGGTGGCCCACGTGGATCGTCGCGCCCCGCTTGCGGAGCCTCTCCGTCGCCGTGGAGTCGAGCAGATCGCTGCCGCTGACCCGGAAGCCCAGGTTGAGCAGGATCTCCGCGATGCCGCTCATGCCGATGCCGCCGATGGCCACCAGATGTACGTGTCGCGTGTTACGGAACACTTGCGCCTCCACGAGCGGGCAACCGTCCGCTCAGCCTCATCAGGTCCGTGGCGATCTTCATGGCCGCGTCGGGTCGCGCCAGGGCGCGGCTGGCGTCGGCCATGTCCGACAGGCCGGCGGGATCGCCGCGCAACCCGGCGACGACACCGGCGAGCGAACCGCCGTCGCACAGTTCGTCCAGCAGCAGGAAGGCGGCGCCGGCCTCCTCGCGCGCCTTCGCATTGCGCAGCTGATGGTTGTCCGTGGCGTGGGGAAAGGGCACCAGCACCGCAGGCTTGCCGGCCGCGGCCAGCTCCGCCAGGGTCATGGCACCCGCCCTGCTCACCACCAGATCCGCCCAGGCCAGCGCCTCCGGCATATCGTCGATGTACGGCGCCACGACCACGTGATCCGCAGCCTCATAGGCCCGGGCCACCGAATCGAGATCGTCCCGGCCGGTCTGCAGACGGATCTGCATGTCCGGGCTCCGCGTCCAGTCGCGCGCGGCTGCGACGGCGGCGCGATTGAGCGTGCGCGCGCCACGGCTGCCCCCGAAGACCAGCAGCCTGAACGGCCTCCCCGCACCGACGGCGCGGCCCGCTTCGCCGGCGCCGGGTAGTGCGGTGAGGAAGGCCTCCCTGACCGGGTTGCCCGTATCCTGCGTCAGGCCGGACCGGAAATGGACGGCCGCCTCGGCGAAGCCAAGATAGACGCGCCGGGCCCAGCGTCCGAGCAACCTGTTGGTGCTGCCCGGCACGGCATTCTGCTCCTGGAGCGCCAGGGGCACGCCCAGCAGGCGTGCGGCCGCCGCCACGGGCAGGCTGACGTAGCCGCCGGTGCCGAGCACGACGTCGGGCCGAAACCGGCGGATCGCACGAAGGCTCCCCCAGAAACCAGACGCCGAGTTCCACAGGAAGCGCAGACGCGCCCTCGCACCGAGACCGCGGAAGCCCGACGCCCTGACGTACGCGATCTCGAAACCGGCCCGGGGAACCAGCTCCGCCTCGATGCCCGCGCGCGTACCGACGAACAGAATCCGTGACGCCGGCTCCAGGCGCCGCAGGGCTTCCGCCACGGCCAGACCCGGATAGACATGGCCCCCCGTGCCCCCGCCGGTGATCATCAGGCGCAGGGGCTCGTCGCTCGGTTCGCAGCGCGCCTGCCGGTCGGATGTCAACACGTACCTCCCGGGCGGCTGGCGACCCCCATCATGCACCGGGGATCCGAATCACGAGGCGATACGGGTGACGCGCTTGCGCAGGGCGCGCAGCTCGCGTCCCTGACGATCGATGCTCAGGAGGATGCCGACGGCGGCCAAGTTGGTAATCATCGCCGATCCACCGTAACTGACGAAGGGCAGCGGCAAGCCCATGACCGGCAGCAGGGCGGTGACCATCCCGATGTTGATGACCGCGTAGACGACGATCATGGTGGTCAGGCCAGCGGCCGTAAGACTGCCGAAATCGTCTCCCGCGGTACGGGCGATGTTATACCCCCGCCAGGCGAAAAGCACGAACAGAAACAGCATCAGCAGGCACCCGATCAGCCCCAGCTCCTCGCCCATGACGGAGAAGATGAAATCCGTGTGGGGATCGGGCAGGAAGGAGAAGCGCTGGTGGCTGGCACCGAAGCCCGCGCCGTGCCAGCCGCCGGCACCCAGGCCGATGAGGGACTGTTCCACCTGGTACTCCCCCCGGCCGCCGTTGAGGACCGTCCACCAGGCATCCAGTCTGCTGGCGATCTTGGCGCTGAGGAAGTACCCCGGCACGGCCACGATCGCGGCGACCGCGCTCAACCCCGCCAGCAGGCGCGCCGGCAAGCCCGCGACGAAGAGGACGAGGATGGTGATGATCAACATCACGGCGGCGTTGCCGAAGTTGGGCTGCAGCACCAGCAGCACGATCCCCGCGACGGGGACGGCGAGCGTGACCAGCAGCCGTCCGCGGTCCCGCGCGACCCTCGCGAAGCCGCCCGCGCAACGGTGGGCCAGGAAGATCACCAGGGCCACCTTCAGCAACTCCACCGGCTGCACCGGCAAGTAGGGCAGGTTCAGCCAGCGGCTGGCGCCGGCCCGGGTGATAACCAGGGCGGTGCCCCTGAAGAGGATGGTCATCGACACCATCACGAGGGCCGCGACCACCAGGAGCAGCACGACGCGCGGCCGTCTCAGGAACCGGTAGTCGCGCCCGGCGAAAAAGACCATCAGGGCGAAGCCGATGATCAGTCTGGCCAGGTGGTGGACCAGGTAGTAGGTGCTCGATGCCACACGGAAGGAACCGGCGTTGTACACCATGACGAGCCCCAGTACGGCCAGCAGCACCACCGACAGCAGCAGCCAGCCGTCGAACTGCTCGAGCCAGGTCAGGAAATCGCGTGCGCGGCGGTTCATCCTCGTACCCCGTCTCCCGCGGCCAGGCGTAGCGCTTCCGCGCGGAAGGCCTCGCCCCGCTCGTTGTAGTCCCGGAACATGTCGAAGCTGGCGCAGGCGGGGCTCAACAGGATGGTGCCGCGCTCGCCCGCCGCCGCGACGGCCGCGCGTACGGCCTCCGGCAGGGAAGCGGCCCTGGCGATCGGCACCGCTCCCGCCAGCGCCGCCGCGATGCGTTCGGCTTCGTCGCCGATCAGCACGGCCCGCGCGACGGGCCCCATGGCCCGGCGCAGAGGCGCGAAGTCCTCGGCCTTGCCGCTACCGCCGAGGATCAGGTAGACCTCCCTCTCGTACCCGGCCAGTCCGGCACACACGGCGTGCACGTTGGTGGCCTTGGAATCGTTGACGAAGACCAGGCCGCCGCGTCTGGCCACCACCTCCTGACGGTGCGGCAGGCCCGCGAAGGCCCGCATCCCTGCGGCCAGCACGTCGGCGGAAAGTCGCCACGGCGAGACCAGGGCGACCGCGGCGCAGGCGTTCAGGAGGTTCGGCGCTCCCTGCAGCGGCATCTCGCCCACGGGCAGGATCGGCTCCAGGCCGTCCGCGAGTGTCCGGCACAGGACACCATCCGCGACGTGGACTTCCGCTCCAGCCGCGACATCGCCGAAGAGAAGCCTGCGACCCACCGGCCAGGCCAGGGCTGGCGCACAACCGGTCCAGGTCACGAAGAGTCCGCCCGGCTGCAGGCACGTCGCCAGGCGGCGCTTGGCTGCGTAGTAGGCGTCCAGATCCGCATAACGGTCCAGGTGGTCCGGCGCCAGGTTCAGGACCGCTCCCGCTTCCGGGGAAAAGCCGTCTATCGTCTCGAGCTGGAAGCTGCTCACCTCCAGCACCGCCACAGACTCCGGCCCCAGCTCGTCGACGCGGTCGGCGAAGGGGCGCCCCACGTTGCCCAGGGCCAGCGCCTCGATACCGGCCGTGCGCAGCAGATGCGCCGTGAGCTCGGTTGTCGTGGTCTTGCCGTTGGTGCCCGTGATGGCGATCGCGCGGCCGCGGTGGAAACGCGACGCCAGTTCTATCTCGCCGAGCAACGGCGTAGCGGGCCATCTCCCCAGTGCGGGATGTCCGGACGGCACGCCGGGGCTGATCACGATGCCGTCGGGACGCGCCACCCGCTCCGGCCAGTCCGCGCCCGCGATCACCTCGTCGAAGGCGGCCGCGGCCGCGCTCCTCGCTCCGGACTGCGCCCAGCGCGCCTCGATCCCGGAGAGGTCCGCGTCGTCGACGCCGACCACACGCGCGCCGTGGCGCCGCAGCAGACCGCCCGCCGCGCAGCCGCTGCGCGCCAGACCGATCACCAGCCAGCGTGTGCCCTCGACCCGCACGGTCCCTCCCCGGCCCGGGCCCTCCCCGGAGGCTCCCGACTACTGGAGTTTCAAGGTGCTCATGCTCATCAGGAGCAGCAGGATGCCCACGACCCAGAACCGGACCACCACCTGGGTCTCCGACCAGCCCGACAGCTCGAAATGATGATGGAGTGGCGCCATGCGGAAGATCCGCTTTCCGCCGCGCCAGCGGTACGATGCCACCTGCAGCATCACGCTCAGCGCCTCCACGACGAACATGCCGCCGAGGACGACCAGCAGCAGCTCGCGCTTGACCAGGATCGCCACGGTCCCGAGAGCACCGCCCAGCGCCAGGCTGCCGGTATCGCCCATGAAGATCTGCGCCGGGTGCGCGTTGAACCAGAGGAAACCGAGGGCCGCGCCAACCACGGCCGCGCAGTAGATGGTCAGCTCGCCCGCGCCGGCGAGATAGGAGATGTTCAGGTAATCGGCGAAGATGACATTGCCGGTAAGGTAGGACAGGGCCGCAAAGCCGAGGAAGACGAACGCGCTCAGGCCGATGGCCAGCCCGTCCAGTCCGTCGGTGAGGTTCACGGCATTGCTCGTGCCGGTCACGACCATCACGACCAGGGGCAGGTACAGCCAGCCGACCTCCAGGAAGACGTCCTTCAGAAAAGGTACGGCCAGCTGCGTCGTCAGCGTGCCGCCCGGCGCCTCGATCTGCAGGATGGCGAAGAGGATCAGGCTGAAGCCGACCTGTCCGACCAGCTTGACGCGACCGATCATGCCCTTGGGTCGCTTCTTGACCACCTTCAGATAGTCATCGATGAAGCCCAGGGTACCCATCCAGAGCGTGGCCAGCAGGCAGAGCTGCACGAAGCGGTTGGTGAGATCGGCCCACAGCAGCGTCGGCAGGACGATGGCGCTGATCATCAGCACTCCGCCCATGGTCGGCGTGCCGGCCTTGGCCTTGTGGTGCTCGGGGCCGTCCGAGCGGATCGTCTCGCCGATCTGCAGGGCGTGCAGCTTGCGAATGACCCAGCCGCCGAAGATGAAGCTGATCAGCAGGGCCGTGACCGTGGCGTAGGCGGCCCGGAAGGTGATGTACTGGAAGACGTTCAGAGCCGACCAATGCTCGTGCAGCGGATAGAGCAGATGATAGAACATCCTATTTCCCCTCGAGATCGCCCAGGTCGGGATCGAGGCGCTTCAGGAAGGCGTCGAGCGCCATCTCCATGGCCGACGAACGGGAACCCTTGAACAGGACGCGGTCGCCGGTGCGCACCAGCGCGGCCAGTTCGCGGGCGGCGGTGAGATGGTCGCCACAGAGCACGGCCGTGCCGCCCGCCGCGATGAAACCCCGCGCCAGGGGCGCCGTGTGTTCGCCCACGGCCAGCAGCAGGTCCACGCCGGCGTCGCGCAGGTCCCGACCGGTCGCCGCGTGCAACTCGGCGCTGCGCGGTCCCAGCTCGGCCATGGACCCGAGCACCGCGATCACGCGTCCCTCGCCCGGCAACTGCACGGCCGTGGCGGCGGCCGTCAGCATGCTGTCGGGGTTGGCGTTGTAGGTGTCGTCCAGGACCGTGACGCCGCCCCGGCGCAGGCAACGGCTGCGGTGCGGCGATGCGGCATAATGCGCCAAGCCGGCCGCCACGTCCAGTTCCTTGCCGACCAGGAACTCCGCCGCCAGTACGGCGGCCGCCAGGTTGGCCCCGTTGTGGCGGCCGGGCAGGGGCACCGGAATCTCACGCCCGTCGAGGGTGAGCCCCCCCCCGCCGTCCACGGGACGCCAGGACCACCGGTGGTCCCCGGCGGCGCGCCCGAAGGAGATCACCGTACAGGCGGCCCGCGCGCGCCAGGCGTCGTAGCCGGGGCTGTCCGCGTTGAGCACGGCGGCGCCGGTGTCCGGCAGATGGTCCAGCAGTTCGCCCTTGGTACGAACGATCTCGGCCAGTGATCCGAAGCTCGCCAGATGCGCTTCGGAGGCGTTGGTGATCACCCCGACCAGGGGGGTAGCCAGGGCCGCCAACCTGTCGATGTCCCCGGCGCGGGAGGCGCCCAGCTCCACGACTGCCAGGTCGTGGTCGCGCCGGAGCCCGAGCAGGGTCAGCGGCAGGCCGAGATCGTTGTTGTAGTTGCCGGCCGTCGCGTGGGTCGGCGCCGCAGCGCCGCACAGCGCGGCCAGGAGATCCTTGGTGGTCGTCTTGCCGTTGGTGCCGGTGACCGCCGCCACCTTGGCGGTCATCCGTCCGCGCCAGCATCGCGCCAGGGCCGTCAGCGCGGCCGCGGGATCCGGGCTCAACAGGATAGCCGCGTCGTGTCCGGGATCGCCGGAGAGCAGGGGATCCGCTCCGCCCCCTTCCCAGATCCGCGTGAGGGCGACGGCCGCTCCGGCGCGCAGTGCCTGTCCCACGTAATCGCGCCCGTCGGCGCGCGCGCCGGGCAGGCCCACGAAGAGCTCTCCCAGGGCGATCGTGCGCGAGTCGAGGCTGGCGCCGTTGAAGACGAGCTCCGGTCTCTCGTCGCCGCCGGGCCGCCCCTGGCGCCAGCGCCCGTCCAGATGGAGATGGCAGGCCCGCAGCAGTCCCTCCCGCTCGAGATCGGCGGCGGCCGCGTGCAGGGCATAGCCATGGGGCTCAGCCATCGGCGGCCTCCTCGATCCAGTCGCGCACGATCCGGCGGTCGTCCAGATCCCGGCGCTCGGTGCCGACGAGCTGGTAGTCCTCGTGGCCCTTGCCCGCGATCACCACCGTATCGCCGGCGGCCGCGGAGGCCAGGGCGCCGCGGATGGCGCGGGTGCGGTCGACTTCCACGCGACAGGCGCCGGAACGCACGTCTGTCTCCGCGCGAAAACCGAAGTAGATCATGTCGCAGATCGACGTCGGCTCCTCGGTGCGCGGATTATCGGAGGTGATCCACGTGTCGTCGGCGAGACGCGCCGCGACCGCACCCATTTCCGCCCGCTTGCCCCGGTCGCGGTCGCCGCCGCAGCCGAAGACCACGATCATCCGCCCGGTCGTGAACTCGCCGCAGGTCTCTAGCACGGCCGCCAGGGCGTCCGGCGTGTGCGCGTAGTCCACGACCGCCGTGGCGCCCGTTGGCAAGGCGAAAAACTCGAGCCGGCCCGGCACCTGCCTCGCCGCGGAAAGTGAAGCCAGGCAGGGTTCGGCATCCAGTCCCAGGGCCAGGCCCACGGCCAGAGCTGCCGTCAAATTGTCCACGTTGAAGCGCCCCGCCAGACGACTGGACAGGGACAGCTCCCGGCCGCGGTAGTCGAAGCGCAGATCCGTCCCGTCCGGACGCAGTTCCGCAGCGATGACCCGCAACTCGGCCGCCTGCGCCGCCATGCCGCCTCGTCCGGCGGCGTAGCGCAGGCAGCGGAGCCCGGAGGTGTCCAGAGCGGCGAACGCCGGCGCGGCCGCATTGATCACGGCGACACCGGGCGGCTTGCCGCGGCGGGGGCCGCGCAGCAGGTCCAGGATGCGACCCTTGGCGGCCAGGTAGGCTGCGGGGGACGGGTGATAATCGAGGTGATCGCGGCCGAGATTGGTCAGGACGGCCGCGTCCAGGGAGAGATCGGCAGTCCGCGACTGTTCCAGCGCATGCGAGGAGATCTCCAGGGCGACGGCCGCCAGCCCGTGATCGCGCATCTCCGCCAGCATGCCGTACAGGGCCGGCCCGTACGGCGTCGTCAGCGGCGCCACGGTGCTGCGCGCGCCCGTCTCGTAGCGGATGGTCCCCAGCAGGCCGCAACCCCCGACGGTCTTCGCCAGCAGGTCGCGCACGAGAAAGGCGGTGGTCGTCTTGCCGTTCGTCCCGGTCACGCCCACCACCGTCAACGCCTCGTCCGGCTCGCCCAGCAGCACGCGCGCTAGACGCGCCGGCCACGGTCCGGTATCTTCCGCGCGCAGCGTCGGCACGGCCACCGGCGCGGCGAAACCCGCCGCCACCAGGACGGCTGCACAGCCCGCGGCGACGGCCTCGGCGACGTAGGCGTGTCCGTCGGCCTCGTGGCCCTGCACGGCCACGAACAGCGAGCGGGGGCCGCAGCGCCTGGAATCCAGCGAGACGAGCTCGATTTCGACGTCGGGATCCCCGTCGAGCCTCAGTTCGGGGAAGAGCCCGCTGATGCCGCCCAGGCTCACCATCTCGCGGCCAACCTGACGTTGATGCCGTCGGCGCCCACCGGTTCCCCCGGCGCCGGCTCCTGGTCGATCACGTACCCCACACCGTCGGTCACCAGAGGCAGCCCGAGCCGTGCGGCAGCGCGCCGGATCTGCCGGCTGGACATGCCGCGCAGATCGGGGCAGGCGACGCCGGTCGCGACCGACGCGCGCGAATAGGGCGCGATCGTCACACGGATGGAGCCCTCGCGGGGGCAGAGGGTACCGGGGGACGGGGACTGGGCTACCACGACGCCGTCGCTGTGGGCGCCCGACAGGTTCAGGCCCACGCGCGCCACCTCTTCCCGGGCCGCCAGCGTGGAGAGATAGAGCAGATCGGGAGCCTGGTGCGCCTCGCTGCCATCCCGGCGTTCGGCGACGGCTCCCGCCCGCGCATCCACGCCCGAGAACCAGTCCGTGGCCCGCCCGATCTCCTCCACGATGCTGGCGAACAGGGGCGCCGCGCTCTGGGAAGCGTAATGATGGGCGTAGTCGGCCTCGTCCAGCAGGGTCAGGATCACCAGGCGCGGCGAGGAGGCGGGCGCCATGCCGAGGAAACTCGACATGTACAGTCCGTCCACGTAACCCTGGCCCGGCAAGGCCTTCTGGGCCGTGCCGGTCTTGCCCGCCACTTCGGTCCAGGCCACCGCAGCAAGTCGGCCCGTGCCCTCCCGCACCGCCTGCGCCAGGGCGCCGCGCAGCAGGGCGGCCAGGTCGGGCGTCATCACCCTGTGCTGGACCACGGGAGGAAACGCCTCCGACCTCGTACCGTCCTTGCTGCGGATCTCCTTGACGAGACGCGGCGCCATCAACTCACCACCGTTGGCCACGGCCGCCGCCGCCAAGGCCAGCTGGATCGGCGTGCAGGTCATCTCCTGTCCGATGGCGAGCGTGGACAGGGATCTTCCCGACCACGACTCCGGCGGCTTGAGCGAGCCGCGGGTCCTGCCCGGGTACTTCAGGCCGCAGGGCGCCCCGAAGCCGAACTCCACCAGGTCGCGATGGAACTCGCTCCGGCGCAGGTTGAGCACGGCGCGCGCGAAATAGACGTTGATGGAATGGGAGAAGGCGCCGGTGAAGGACAACACGCCGAAATCACGGCTTTCGGAGTTCCGGATCTTGTAGCCGTCGAATTGTATGTCGTCGCAGTCGTAGGCGGTCGTGGTGTCGATCACCGCGTGCTGCAGCAGCGACGCCGCCGTGAAGATCTTCATCACGGAACCGGGCTCATACGCCCCGGTGAAGCAGAAGTTGTCCCAGGCGCCCGGGAGGGCGGTCCGGGCCCTGTCCGCCATGATCGGCGTGTCCGCCGCCGCCAGGATGTCGCCGCTGTGCGGATCCACGATCACCACGGCGCCGCCGGCGGCGTTGCATTCCGCCACCTGCTCGACCAGGCAGGCTTCGGCGATCGCCTGCAGGTCGGCATCGATGGACAGCACCACATCCAGTCCGTCCAGCGGCCGCACCAGTTCCTTGCGTCCGTCGCTGCCGCCGGTGACGTTGGCGAAGACCAGGCCCTCGCCCGGCGTCCCCGCCAGCACGTCGTCCAGCGCCTGCTCCAGACCCGTGGTGAGACGCCTCCCCTGCGGATCCTCGCGGCAGAAGCCCAGCAGCGAGGCTCCGATCCCGCCCAGGGGGTAGGCCCGCGTCCTCAGCTCCTCGTGGGTGACTTCCTTATGCCGGCACAGCGCCACCAGCGTGTCCAGGTGGACCACGGCGCTGCGTTCCAGGATGAGGTGGTCCGGCCTGGCGGCCTCGATACGCGCCGCCAGCCCGCGGGGGTCGAGGCCGAGGATGCCGCTGACGTGGGCCGCCGTGCTGTCGGCATCTTCGACCAGGCAGGTGGAAATGCCCAGACGCCAGGTGGACAGGGACAGCGCCAGCGAACGTCCGTGCCGATCGTAGAGGTTGCCGCGCGTGGCGGGAATCGACTCGCGGTGTTTCCATTGCCGCTCGGCCCGCTCCAGATACGCTTCGTGCCGGCAGACCTGCACGATCACCAGGCGCACGGTCAGGACCAGGAAAGGCAGCAGGATGAGCAGTTGCAGCCATCTGATGCGCGGCCTGCGCACGCCGCGCTTCAAGGCCGCGGCCCTTCGGCCAGGGCCTCCCTGACGCCGCCGCCCCCACCCCCGACAGCCGCGAGGACCTTGCGCCATGCGGGCAGGCGGCGCTCCTTCGCCGCAGACGCCAGCACGACCACGAGTCCGGGGCCGTCGGGGGTGACCAGACCGAGCTCCTTCTCGGCCAGGGCGACGATCCTATCGCGGGAGGTGGCGCGGTACCATTCCTCCTCGAGTCTACCGATCTTGGTTTCCAGATAGACCTTGTCCGCACGCAGGTCCCTCAGCAGGCGCCTCTCCTTGACGACGGCGTTGGAAAACGCCACCAGGAGGCTGAACAAGACCACGGCGACGCAGCAGGCCGCACCGATCACCAGCGGTGCCCGGTCCCTGATACTGCGAGACCTGGCCATGGTCCTGCGGCGGGCGGCGCCGCACTCCAGCATGCTGAACAAGGCACGCATCATGACACCTTCTCTCCAGCCCGCAGGCGAGCGCTGCGAGCGCGCGGATTGTCTGCGAGCTCCTCTTCGTCCGGCCTCACGGCGCGGCGCGAGAGTACATTCATGGTCCGCCGGTGGCTGCAGGCGCAGACCGGCACCTCGGGGGGACAGAGGCAATCGCGACTGGCGTCGGACAGCCAGTGCTTGACGATGCGGTCCTCGAGGGAGTGATAGGAGATGACCACCAGCCGGCCGCCCGGCGCCAAGCAGCCCGGGACCGCCTGCAGGGCGCTGCGAAGGGCTTCCAGCTCGTCGTTCACGGCGATGCGTAGAGCCTGGAACACCCGGCTCAGGGTAGCATTGAGCCGCGGTCCGCCGCCTACCACGCCGGCCACCACATCGCGCAGACGGGCGGTCGTGGCGATCGGTTCGCGCTCGCCGGCCTCGACGATGGCGCGCGCGATGCGGCGGGAACGCCGTTCCTCCCCGTATCGCCAGAGCAGGTCCGCGAGCGCCGTCGCATCCAGGCGCGCCACCAGGACGGCCGCCGAGTCGCCTGTCTGCCGATCGAAGCGCAGGTCGAGGGGGCCGTCCTCGCGATAGGTGAAGCCCTTGCCGGGCACGTCCAGTTGGGGGGAACTGACGCCCAGGTCGAGCAGGATGCCGTCGACCGCGGGCCAACCCTCCCGTGCCAAGGCCTCACCCATCTTGCGAAAGGAAATCGCTCGACAGCGCAGCGAGGGCTTCTCTACCGCCAGGGCGCGGCAGGCCGCCACGGCGTCGGGATCCAGATCAAGCCCCAGCACCTCGGCACCAGCGTCGAGCAGCCGCCGCGCATGTCCGCCCAGGCCGAAAGTGCCGTCCACGAAGCGGCGGCCCGGCGCGGGCCTGAGCAACGACACGGAGGTGTCGCAGAGAACGGGGACGTGGGCGGGGGCGCTCACGAGAGGGACGTCCGGTGACGTGCCATCAACGGTCCTGCGAGCGGGGGCGCGGGAGCGTACGAGCGTCCGCCGAGAATCAGGATGGCCCGCAGGTAGGGGCTCCAGCCGTCGAGCACCAGCGTGTGGCCGAAGGCGCGCAGACGGCGCCCCCAGTCTACCAGCGTCTCGACCGCGCGAAAATCCACGTGAGCGAGACGCGATCCGTCCAGCACGATCCTGCGATCACGACGGGCCAGGCGAGGCGTGAGGGTCGAGATGATATCCGCCAGCAGGTTGCGGTCGAGGCTACCGGAGAGAACGACCCGAACATCGCCGTCGTGTTCGCGGATCTCGAAGTCGAGGCCACCCTCAAGAAGGTGCAAGTACAGCGGCTGTCGGGTCGTCTCTCGCGGCATTGGGATCCTTCCCTATCACGGTCCGCCCTCCCTGGCGGACCATCTGGCTCCATCCAACCTCCCGGCCGCCGCTCCATCGGCGGTCCACGCGTCAGGAGAAGAACTCGCGCAGGAAATCCGTATCCAGCTGCATGTTCCTCTTCTGGTGAGCCGTGTAGACGTCCGTGTCCCACAGCTCGAGATGATCCCCCATGCCCACCACGAGCACGCGCTTGTCGATGCCCACGTTTTCGAACATGTGTACCGGCACCATCACGCGGCCCTGTTTGTCGGGGATGATGTCGAACGTGTTCGCACTGACATGGCGGATGATGGCCTGCTCCTTGGCCGTGCGCGCGTTGGTCTTGGCCGTCTGGAAGACCACGTCCCAGATGTCGGTCGGGTATATGGACAGGTTGCCGTCCACACCCAGAGTGACCACGTAGTCGTCGCACTCGGCGCTGTCGCCGCGGCGGTACTGGAAGGGCAGGTTGAACCTGCCCTTGGGATCCACGGCGCGCTCGTAGGAACCGCTGAAGGTGCGACGACTGTGCTGTGTTCTGTCCGTGGAGTCGCTCATGACGCCTTCTGGTAGTGATCACCTGAAATTCACCGCGATTAACCATTTATCACCTCGGGACTTTATTACGTCACCATGAACATGTCAAGAGGGTAACTCCACTTTTTTATTAATGAGATAACTAATAACCGGGTAATCAGTTACGATTCATAGGCTCGCGTTGGTTCGTATATCGAAAATAATCAGCGCCGAAGTGAAAAATCGGAGAGTCGCGGCTTCAGCAAGGCGCTCCAGCCGAGTGCCGTGGCGCGGCGGAAACGAGCGATCATGACGAGGGTGCCCGCGGTGTAGGCGATGGTCGAGGCCCAGGCGGCGCCTGTTTCAGCCCAGCGGGGAATCAACGCCACGCCGGCCAGGATATTGACCGCCACTGTGACACCGCTGGCCTGGGCGTTCCAGACGGGCCGCCCGCGGCCGATGAAATCGCCGGCCAGCACCGACCCCGCGGAGAAGACGACGATGCCGGGCAGCAGGGCCCTCAGCGGTGCGGCCGCCGCGGCGAAATCCTCCCCGAACAGCAGGCGCAGCAGGGGGTGCGCCAAGGCGGACAGGACCAGGGCGGCCGCGGCCGTGGTCAGCACGCCCAGGCGCACGGCACGGGCGGCGATCTCGTCGCGGGGCGAATCCGCCTGCTCGTCGGAGGAGGCATAGACCAGCAACGGCTGCAGGGCTCCCGGCAACAACCAGAGCAGCTCCCCCACCAGCACCGCCACGGCGTAGATGCCGACGGCTCCCGCGCCGTGCCACGCCGCCACCAGGGCGAGGTCGAGCCGCAGATGCAGCAACGAAGCCACCGCCGAGAGCTGACCGAGCCAGCCGGCGCGAAGGATACGGATCACCAATCCGGGCAACGATTCGGCGACGGCCGGTTCCCGTCGGCCGGCCAGCCGCGCCAGAACCACCAGCGCCGCCAGGGCCGCCAGGCCCTGCGCCGCGGCGTAGACCGACACCGCACCGCCGAGATCCAGCCGGTCGCCCGCCAACAGGGACACGAGCAGGCCGAGATGCAGCAGGGCACGGCAGAGGTTCACCGTCGGCCCGGTCAACAGGCGCCCCCTGGCCAGCAGGTCGTAGAAAAGGATGTCGAAGGCCAGCAGGGCCAGAGTGCCCACCAGGGCATATGCGGCGATGCGGGCGTTCCAGCCGAGATGTACTTGGGCCGCGACGTCGAAGCCCGAACGCCAGGCGATCACGCCCAGCACCCCGAGGACGAGACCGGCGACGCCGAGCCATGACATCTGCGCCAGCAGCATGCGGCCCAGCGGCACCCGCCCCCCGCGCAGGTCGGGCACGGCCGCCAGCCCCAGGCCCCCGTTCGCGAGCGCGGCCACGAAGAGCACGACGGTGATCGTGAGGGCGTAGAGTCCCTGTCCCTCGGGGCCCAGGGCTCGGGCGATCAGCAGTCCGGACGCGGCGCTCAGACCCGCCTGGACCAGACGCGACGCCAGGATCGCGCCACCCTTGCGCACGAGCCTCAAGGGCGCCACCTGCGGCGCAGCCGGCGCGTCAATCTCCAGATGCGCCCGCCCGCCGCGTGGCGGGTGTAGCAGCCCCTGATCAACTCCTCGGCGCCGACCAGCTTCTTGAAGTTGGCGACGCCGGCCTGACCGCCGTGGGCGCCCAGATCGAGCCAGGCGGCTCCCCTGCGGCAGGCCTCCTCGAGGTCCGTCCAGACCAGCAGCGTGGACGGAAAAAACTCCTTGCTGCGCGCGGGGACCGTGGCAGCCAGCCAGGCGGTCACGGTGTCGTCGTCCGCGAAGTTGTAGTGCGCGCCGAGCAGGTCGCCCTCGAACCTGACCGTGGTGCAGAAGACCCGTCCCTCCCCGCCCGCCAGCAGATCGGTCAAGAGGTCGCGACCGACGGCATCGACGCCCCAGCGTCTGGTGGCCTCCTGGTAGATGGGATAGAACTCTTCGATGACGGCCGGATCGTCGGTGACGCCGGTGACGCAGCCCCGGCGCAGGGCCTTGTTGCGCTCGTTGCGCCGGTTCTTCTTCAGCAGGTTGCGCTCGACGTGTTCCAGGCCCAGCCTCAGGGGCATGACGGCCACCGGCACCGCCTGGCGGGTGAATCCCATGTCCTTCAGGGCCGGCTCCAGGGAGCGATCCCAGGCGGGCGGCAGATGCAGCGCCGCGGACAGGACCAACGGCGAGCGAACCGCTTCGGCGAGCTCGGCCATGAGCGCCGCGACCGCCGCCTCGGCCGCTTCTGCGGGGAGCCCGCCCGCCACCAGCGGCGCACCGCAGGTGCCGTCGTAGTGGCCTTCGATGACGCGAAAGGGACCGCGTCGGGTCTCGAGCAGGACCATACCCGCGACTGCAATGCCGGCGACTTCCGCGAGCAGCCACAGTCCCGTCCGGCCGGGCAGCCTCTCGGCGAGGGTGCACGTCCAGACCGCCCGGTGCGTGAAGTCCGGCGAAGGCGCCGCGGATAGCAGCGCGTCCCAGGCTGCGGGTCGTGCGCGTCCCCGGTGCACCCGCACCGCGACGGTGCCGGCCCCCTCGGCGCCGACGCTGCTCACGACGGGAACTCCGGCGATCCCAGCACTTGCGCCAGGGCGGCGCGGACGCCGGACATCTCTCCCCGGCGCGCCGGCTCCAGGAGAGTCGCCAGGATCCCGTCGGGATCGCATGCGCGCTCGCGCAGCGACAGCGCCCGGTTGATCAGGGGATTCCTGCTGGCACCCAGACGTTCGTCCGTGTCGACGAGCGCCTCGTGCAGCTTCTCGCCCGGCCGCAGTCCCGTGCTGACGATGCCGGGGCCCAGGTCGCCGTTTTCGGGATCGTAGCCGGCCAGGGCCAGCATGTTGCGGGCGAGATCCATGATGGACACGGGGTCGCCCATCTCGAGGATGTAGGTGGCGGCGTTCTCGCCTATGACCATGGTCTCGATCACCAGCAGCACGGCCTCCTTGACGGTCATGAAGTAGCGCGTCATGCGGTCGTCGGTGACCGGCAGGGGTACGCCCCGGCGGATGCACGCCTGGAATAACGGCACCACGGAGCCGCGGCTGCCCAGCACATTGCCGAAGCGGACCGTCATGAAACGCGTCCGGCCGCCCGCCCGTCCCGCGGCGGCCACCAGCATCTCTGCCACCCGCTTGGTGGCGCCCATGACGCTGGCGGGCGCCACGGCCTTGTCGGTCGAGATCAGCACGAAACGCTCTGCCCCGACCCGTCGGGCGAAGCGGATCAGGTTGGCCGTCCCGCGTACGTTGACGAAGACCGCCTCCTCCGGATTCTCCTCCATCAGCGGGACGTGCTTGTGCGCCGCGGCGTGGAAGACGAGCTCGGGCCGGTGTCGCGTCGCGAACACGTCCAGGCGTTCCTGGTCGCGCACGTCGGCGATCAGCACCGGCGTCCGCAGATGCGGGAAACGGCTCGCCAGCTCCTGGGATATCTTGTGCAGAGAGTTCTCGCCACGTCCGAGCAACAGCAGCTCGCGGGGCTCCAGCTCGCCCACGCGACGGCAGAGTTCGGCGCCGATGGTGCCGCCAGCACCGGTGATCATGACGCTGCGGCCGTGGATCAGGGCGCGCGCGTCGCCCGCGCGGAAGGAAACCGTTTCGCGCCCCAGGAGGTCTTCGGGCGCCACCTCGCGCACCTGGGCGAAGTGCACGTCGCCTTCGATGATGGCGCGGATGCCGGGAGCGATCCTGAACGGCAATCCCGCCCGACGACACAGCAGCACCAGCCTGCGGATCACCGGTCCGGTGGCGGACGGTATGGCGATGAGGATTTCCTCGGCGCGGGCAAGTGCGGCGGCGGCGACCAGATCCTCGAGACCGCCCAGGATGGGCAGGCCCAGGACATGCCCGCCGAGCAGGTCCGGGTCGTCGTCGATGAAGGCCACGGGTTCCAGGGCGAACGCGCCGTCGCGTATCTCCCGGGCCAGCGACCGGCCGGCCTCCCCGGCACCGACCACCAGCAGGCGCCGGCGGTCCGACCGCTCACCATCCCGACCCGTGAGCGTCATGACCGCACCTCTCCGCCGTCAGCGCGCCACCGTGACGGGCTTGACCGCGACTTGCCCCTCGAGCTGCACGCGCACCAGGTAGACGCCGGAGGCCACGGGGGCGCCCTCCAGGTTGACGCCGGTCCAGAACGGCGTGTCGTCCGCGACGTGCCGGTCGCGGTAGACGAGCTGGCCCTCGATGGTGAAGATCTCCACATGGGCGCCGCCCGACCAAAAATCATATCCATAGATCACCTCGGCGCTGATGTTGCCCAGATACAGGCCCGTATGCTCCGCCGGCTTCAGCGGGTTCGGATAGAGGTAGAGCCTGTCCAGGGGACCGAGGGTCGCCGCCGTGGCGGGACCGACCTCGATCAGGATTGCGCCGCCTTCCGAGCCGGCGACCAGCAGCGAGCCCGTGGTGTCGGAGGCCAGTTCGCGCACCATGCCGTCCGGCAGACCGGACAGGATGTCCGGGGAGTAGTTCGAGCCGAGGCCGAAGCCGGCGTATTGCCCGGCGCCGGTGAAGGCGTCCACCTGGACCTCGCCGTCGCGGAGCTTGACGCGATCCAGCCCCGCCGCGTGGGCCACCCAGAGATCGTCGTTGCGATCCAGCTCGATGTCCAGGACCGAGCCCTGCATCAGGCCGACCTGGGAGGTACTGCCCGTTTCGCGCACGGAATGCAGGTGCGTGACTTCGAGATACGCGTCGCCGTATCCGTCGAGGCGGAAGTGGATGACGCCGCCGCCGCCGCCCACCCATACGGTGCCGTCGCCGGCCACAGCCACGGCCTGGGCACCGGTGAAATCGAATGAGGTATCGACGATCGAGGTCAAGGGCGGCGCCCATGTGTCATCGGCCTGGTCGTCCCAGGTCAGCGGCTGGTCTCCGTCCGCGGCGGCGCCATTGACGTCCCACAGGACGAGACCCACGTCCTTCACCACGAACCACACGTGGTCAGGCGTGGCGCCGGGTATGGCGTCGCTGACATTGACGCTCCCCAGCCCCGTGTTGTCGGTGGGCAGGTGCAGCCAGGCGGTCGGATCGCGCCAGGAAGCGGGTGCATGCAGCACGTCCACGCCCTGGCGGTCGCTCAACAGCAGGACCGGCCCGTCGGGGTGATGGACGATGCGCAGGACGCGGTTGCTCGACAGTCCGGAGTTGTCCGAGTTGAGGTGGTCGCAGTCGGGCAGGTCGGGACGGTAGCGGATGACGCCGCCGGCGCCGAACTGGGTCATCCAGACCTCGCCGTCGGGCAGCACGTCCACGTCCATGAAGCCGCCGTCGATGTTGAACAGACCCACCGAGTCGGGCGCATCGACGGCCAGCTGGAAGACCTGGTGCCACGTGTCGTCCCGGAAGCGCGCGAAACCCGCGCCCTGGCGGGCGCCCATCCAGACGCCGCCGTCGGGAGCGACGGCCACGCCGTCCACGGACGTGAACAGCAGCTCGTCGGTGATCCACGGCGTCCAGTCGATCCCGTCGTAGGAGGCCGCCCAGGCCTGCAGGGCCTTGTAGTTCGACTGGAGGGGACGGGAAGTGCCGCCGGCCCAGAGAAGGTCGCCGGCAGCGATGGCCAGGGCGCCGCTCACGGGCAGGTCGCCGGCCAGCCAGGTCGAGCCGTTCCAGCGGTGCAGCCGTCCCGCCGCGCCGGTGCCCGTGGTGAGCGCCCATACGTCGCCGTCGTAGGATGCCAGGGACAGGACCGAGGCGCCGATGGCTCCCAGCGGCGACCAGGTCGAAAGGTCGTCGTCCCACGACCACACGCCGCTGGCGGCCCCGGCCAGCAGCCCCGCGGCAGGGTCGTCCAACAGGCAGGCGACGCTCGTGTAGCCGATGCCGGCGCTCATGTCGGTGAAGGCGTTCTCGCGCAATCTCGACACGCCCTCGTCGGTGGCTATCCAGAGGTCGCTGCCCGCGAACTTCAGGTCACGGATGCGGTCGTTGACGAGCCCGCCCTGGGTGCCGTCGCTGGTGGAGATATTGCCCGGCAAACCGCTGCTGATCACGCCCACACCGCCGTTGGTCAGGCCGAAATAGACGCGTTCGTTGGCCGTCCCCTCCAACGCGGCCACCGCGGACACGGAGAGGTCGACGCCGATGTTGGTGAAGAGGCGAAAGCCGGGTTCCCCGCCGCTCAGCGTGATCCTCGTGAGGCCGGCCCCGTCGGTGGCCACCCAGATATCGCCGCCGTCGGTGGCCAGATCGGTGACTCGGTTGCTGCCCAGGCCCTCCCGGCTCGTCCACCGTTCGTAGACGCCGTCGCCTGCCTGGTCCCAGATCAGGACGCCGCCGTCGGAGAGACCCGCGTAGATCTTCCCGTCCAGCGGGAGCAGGGCGACGCATTCCTGTGCGCTGACCAGGGTGCTCAGGGTCACGCTCTGTGCTCGCGCCGCGACCGGCAGCAGGATCAATCCGCAGGCGAGCAGAACCCGCGACCAACCGGATGATAGTCCTTCATGTTTCAACGATCGTCCTCCTCGTAGGCGCCAGTGCCGAACCGCGTCACGCCGGCCGGCTCGAGCCAAATGGCCAGGATCTTGGCGCCGGTACCGGCACCGGCCCAGTCGCCCGTCAGACCTGCGGACGGAAGTGACAGCCGCCACATCTCGCGCAGGGTGTCGGATTGCTCTGCCTGTCCGGCTTCGAGCGCCGCGGTCGCCAGGGGCACGCCGCGCATGGCGAGGCGGCCGCGCAGCAAGGACCAGCACAAGGGCGCTTGCCAGGGCATGCCGCGCGGTTTGCCGTCGCTTCCATACACCAGCCGCTGGGTCCACGCGCTCTCGGGGGCTCCGCGCGGATGGACCCTCACGCGGCGCCACGTCCAGCCCGGGAACAGGCCGGAGACCGCGAAGGGCGCGAGGGTCAACAGCGTCGATACGAGCCCGCATGCTACGTCGACAAGCCTGCCCAGGGTGGTGGTCACCGGGTTGACCGTCCCGGGATCGAGGACGGCGCTGACGTCCTTCCCGAACGCCTCGTGACGCGCGCCCTCTTGCAACAGGGACGCCTCGTCCACACGCCAGCGCAAGCGGATACGCCGGCTGCGCAGCAGGGCCAGGTCGCGCAGCTCCTTCAAACCCCCGTCCGGCCAGCGCCAGAAAACCACCTGTGCGATGCGATAGCGCTGGACCACCGCGGCGAGCTGGCCGACGTCGCCGAGACATGGCACTTCGCCCCGGGCCAGGGGCACGGCCTCGTCCCGTTTGGCGTCGGTCAGGTAGCCGACCGCGTCCAGGCCCAGCTCCCTCAGGTCTCCGGCCGCGGTCAGCCACGCGCCGATCTCGCGCGGGGCGCCCACCAGCAGCATGCGCTCCAGGGAGAGGTAACCGTGCTCCATGCTCTCGCGCAGGCGGCGGAACAGCCGCTCCCCCACCGTGACCGTGAGGGCGAACAAGGGGATGAACAGCAGCAGCACCGCCCGGCTGTACACGGACTGGTGGCTGAGGTAGGTGCTCGCCAGCAGGAGCAGGGAAACGGTGGCGATCTGTTGCAGGCGCTCGGCGGCACGGACGGGCCGGCGCAACGCGCCCGAGCGGTAGCGCCCCAGCAAGATGAAGGACACCGTCGTCAGAAGGTTGGCGAACAGCAGCAGGGGCTTGTATTCCCCGAGCGGATACAGGGGGTCGATGAAGAGCGACGTCGCCGCGGCGCGCAGGGCATAGGCGCCGACGAAAGCCAGATTGAGAGCCGCCAGGTCCACCAGCCAGAACAGCAGGGTGCTCAAGGGGTCGCGCCAGCGCTTGAGCAGATAGACGAGCATCCCCCATTTTTCGTAGAAGGAGATCAGGCTGCCCAGGTGGAGCCAGAAGCTCCGGTCCCCGACGCCCGCCGCGCTCTGGCGTCGATGACGGTGGATGAAGCGCGCATCGGGCAGGTAGAGCACCTCGCAGCCGGCCTGCCACATGCGGTAGCACCAGTCGACATCCTCGAAGTAGAGGAAAAACCGCTCGTCGATCGGCCCGACGCGCGCCACGGCGGACCGCCTGACCAGCATGCAGCCGCCCAGCACCCAGTCGACCGCGCGCGTGGATCGGTGGTCGAAATCGCGCATGAGATGGAGCTCCACGGCGCGCGACCGCGGGAAGAGCCTGCCCAGGAACGTGCGGCGCATGATCAGCGTGGTGAGGGTGTAGAAGCGGCGGCAGGACTCCTGCACGGAGCCGTCCTCGTTGAGCAGCTGCGGTCCGATGATGCCTGCCTGCGGGTACGCGTCCGCGGCGTCGAGCATCGCGTCCACGGCGCCCGGCTGCAGGATGATGTCCGGGTTGAGCAACAGCACGTATGTCGAATCGTACACGCTCATGCCCGCGTTGCAGCCGCGCGCATAACCCTCGTTGCGGCTGTTGAGCACCCACCGCGCCTCGGGGAAGCGGTCCTGTGCGGCCGACAAGCCCGGGGCGGTGGACGCGTTGTCCACGACGGCCACGCCGTAATCGCAGCGGGGCGGGCAACGGCGCAGCGACTCGAGGCAGCGCACGAGATCGTCGCAGGTGTTGTAGTGCACGATGACGATGGACAGCTTCAAGCTACGACCTCTTCACGGCGCCGGGGTGCGAAACGCTTGCCGGATCACGGGATGCGCCGGAAACGCAGAGCCCAGACCATCCACATGGCCTCCCAGATGATCCGCTTCGACATCTTGGAAACGCCGACCTGTCGATCGACGAACATGATCGGAATCTCCTTGATGCGGTAATTGCGCTTCCAGCAGTGGTAATTCATCTCGATCTGGAAGGAATAGCCGCCGCTCTTGATGCCGGGCAGGGGCAAGGCTTCCAGCACTTCGCGCCGGAAGCACTTGAAACCGCCGGTGGAGTCCTTGATGGGCATCCCCGTGACCAACCGGGCGTAGATGTTGGCGCCGACGCTCAGGATCACGCGGCGCAGGGGCCAGTTGACCACCGTGACGCCGTAGAGGTAGCGGCTGCCGAGCACCACGTCGTGGGTCTTGATCTCCTCGAGAAACTCGTCCAGGGCCACGGGATCGTGGCTGAAATCGGCATCCATCTCGAAGATGGCCTCGGCCTCGGTGTTTTCCAGCACCCACTGGAATCCCGCGATATAGGCGGCGCCAAGCCCCTCCTTGACCGGACGTTCCAGGAGGTTGACCCTCTTCCCGAACTCGGGCAAGGCCTTGACGATGTCGGCCGTGCCGTCGGGCGAGCTGTCGTCCACGACCAGCACCGAGAGGTCGGGGTCCCGTTCGAGCACGGCGGGCACGATGCGCCCGATGTTGTCGGCCTCGCTGTACGTCGGAATCACCACGACGCTCTTCAAGTCCGCTCCTCCGGGTTCAGGATCCATTATGTGCTGCGTCCTTCCCGCGGGGGGGGGCGGGCGAAACCGGCGCCGAATACCAGCAACGACAATATCAGCAAAAAGCCGGCGGCGGCGACGGTCAAGCCCTGTTTCAGGGCCGGATCACCATAGGCGAAGTTGACCGTATGCTCGCCGGCGGCCAACGCGACGGCCCTCAACACGTGATCCGCCCTCAGCAGACGGGCCGGCTTATCGTCTACGGTGACCGTCCAGCCGGGCATCCACATGTCGGCCAGGACCAGGATCGCGGACGAGAGCGGCGCGACGCGCAGCGTGATCCCGTTCATCCCGTCCGCCAGGTACGCCACCTCGGGCAGGGGCGCGGACGCGGCTACCGGCATGGGGTCCGGCGCCGCATCGAGCAAGACGCGCCCGCCCGCGGGTTCGCGGCCAGCCTGCATCCCGTCGAGAAAATCGTCGAGGCCGCCGGCGACGGGCGCCCAGGCCGAGACTAGCCGCGCCCGGGGCAAGGCGCTGCGGTTGCGGTAGAAAACGCGGGACCCGGCGAAGATCGGCGTCCGGTCGAGATCGACGCCCAGTTCCTGCAGGCGCGGGAACAGCGCATCGGGCAGGCGCCGGTCGAAGGTCAGGTAGCTGCCGGCCAGCCAGTTGGCGATGCGACCGGCGGGCTGCGCGGGATCGTAGAGACGGTTGCGGATCTTCTCGTAGGCCTCCAGCTTGGCGGGATGGTATCCCCCCAGGGAACGCACGCCCGCGATCATGCCATCATTGGTCCCGGCGTCGCGTCCGAGTGGCCAGGCGCGTTCGTGGCCCAGCAGCGCCGCCAGTTCGAGCATGTCCGCATCCGGCCGCGTGTTTTCCAGGTGTCGCGCGCCGGGTTCGAGCATGCGCGGCGAGTCGACCAGCACCGGGGTGCCGTTTGCGTCGCGGGCGACCTGTTTCAGGGAGCGCTCGGGATGCGTGATCCGCCGGTCCACGGCGAGCATATCCACGGTCGCCAGGACCAGCAATACCCACACGAGCCAGCGGGCGCGGAAGGCCGCGTGCCGGAGGGCGGCGAGCAGGGCGGCGCCGGCCGCCAGCAGCACCAGGCCGACGCGCACCAGATCGGCGGACTGCAACCGCCAGGCGAGGGTCAGGATCGTGGGCGAAGGTGCGGGACGCCCGGCCACGACGGCCAGGTCCTCGAGTCGGGCATCGTGCAGGCCGTGGAATACGCCGGCGCCGCCGAGCGCCAGCAGGACGCCGAGACCGACCGCGGCCAGGGCGACCGCGCGCGGCCATCGGCTCGCGAGAAGCTCGCCGTACGCGAGGCGCGCGGATCCCCCCGCCGCCAGCACGGCGACGGCGAAGCCCGTCAGGGTGAGGATCATCGAGGGCACGCGGAACTTATTGAAGTACGGCAGCAGTTCGTAGCACGGCCGGTAGAGCAACGGGAAGAAGCGGCCGAAGGAGATCAGCAGCGCCAGCACCGCCAGCGCCAGCAGAGCCAGGGACGACCACCGCTCGCGCATCGTCAAGCCGGCGGCCCCGAGCAGCAGAGGCAGCAGGCCCAGGTAGTTGGGGTAGTCGGTGAAGGGCATGAATCCCTGGTAGGTTGCCTGTCCGAAGCCGGCAGCGGACGGCATGACCAGCGTGGCGAGTTCCTGCGGCGAGAGGCTCCAGCCGGTGGCGAAATCGAAGTCCGCTCCTCCCCCCGCCTCCGCCACGCCGCGGATGGACAGACCGGCGTAGTCATGCACGGGCAACAGCAGGGCCGCCCCGACGGCGAAG